>JBGOST010000036.1:0-10198 GCA_041476125.1 Usitatibacter sp.
CACGCGCCGGTGGCGACGATCGCGGAGGGCGAGCGCGCGCTGGAAGAGCGCCGGCTTGCCGCCGTTCCCATCGAGGTCCTTTCCCCGGCCCTCGCGCGGCTGATCGACATCCGCCTGAGGATCGGAGTGCGCAACACCGGCCACACCCTTGCAAAGCTGCTCCTGCCCGACGGCGTTCAACCGGGCGCGGCGTGCCGCCTCATCGCCGTGACGCACCCGGAATTCCTGCAGCTGATGCGCGAGTTTTTCCTCACCACGCCGGCAAACGCCTTCATCATGCGCGGCGTCGAGGGAGAAGCCGTGGTGCGCCTGCATTCGCCGCAGCCCATCGAGGAAGTGCTCTACGACGGCGCGCCGGTGACGCGCATCATCGGCGAGGGCGAGAAGGACTACGCGCTGCCGCCGCGCGAAGCGCAGGCGACTGCCACGTGGACGCAAGAGGTTCTCGACGGCAAACGCGAGCCGCCGATCGCCCTCGCACGCCAGGTCCGGCTCATCGCCGATCATTGCCGGGCGAGCGCGGCCGCGTCGCAATTTCGTCCGCTCGCCGCCGCGCCGTGAACGGCAAGGTCTACCTGGTCGGCGCGGGGCCGGGCGACCCCGAGCTCCTCACGCTGAAAGCCGTCAAGGCGCTGAAGAAGGCCGATGTCGTCCTGTGCGACGACCTGGTGAACGAGGAGATCCTCGCCTACGCGCGCCCCAACGCGCGCGTGGTGCCGGTCGGCAAGCGCGGCGGCTGCAAGTCCACGCCGCAGGAATTCATCGAGCGGCTCATGGTTTCCGAGGCGCGGCACGGCCGCATCGTCGTGCGCCTGAAGGGCGGCGACCCGTTCATGTTCGGGCGCGGGGGCGAAGAGTGCGCCGCGTTGCGAGCGGCCGGAGTCGATTTCGAAGTCGTGAACGGCATCACCGCGGGAATGGCCGCCGCCACCGCGCTCGGCATTCCGCTCACCCATCGCGGCCTCTGCCATGGCGCGATCTTCGTCACCGGCCACGAGACGCCCGGCGAGGCGACCGATTGGGCCGCGCTCGCGGCCACCGGACTGCCGCTCGTGATCTACATGGGCGTGGCGCGATGCGAAGCCATCCAGCGCGGCCTCCTCGACGCCGGCCTCGCGCCAACAACCCCGGCGGCCGTCATCTGCAACGCAACCCGCGCCGACGAGCGCTCGATCCTCACCCGGCTGGATCGGCTCGCGCAAGACCTGCGTGCCGCGGCGATCGCGAGCCCCGCGATCATGGTGATCGGCGAGGTCGCGCGCCTTGCCGAAAGTGACGCAGAAAATCGAGCAGCGCGGCAACCGCAAGCCCTGCATCTTCCGCGCTGACCGTCTCGGCGGGGTTGTGGCTCACGCCGCCCGCGCCGCAGCGAACGAACATCATTCCCGCGTCGGTGACTTCGGCCAGCACCATCGCGTCGTGGCCGGCGCCGCTCGGCAGCCGCATCGGCTCGATGCCCTGGCGCTCGATGCTCTGCGCGATCTCGTCCTGCAGCCAGGCCGCGCAGGGAACGGCGCGGACCTCGTGGGTCTTGGAGCGCTCGAGCTTCACGCCGCGGCGCTTCGCGATCGCATCGCACGCCGCGAATGCGTCGCGCGCGGCGGCACTCTGGGTCTCGCCATCGGCCGCGCGGATATCGACGGTGAATTCGACTTCGCCGGGAATCACGTTGCCCGTTCCGTCCTTCACCTTGAGGATGCCGACGGTACCCACGAGAGAGCCTCCGGCGCTGCACCGCTTCTCGACGGCGAGGACCATTTCCGCGGCGGCGGTGAGCGCGTCGTGGCGAATCGCCATGGGAACGGTGCCGGCGTGCCCTGCATCGCCGACGACCTTCAGCAAGTGCCGGTTTCCCGCCGCGATGCTCGTCACCACGCCCAGCGCGCGGCCGGCATTGAGGAGCACCGGACCTTGCTCGATGTGGACTTCGAGATACGCGGCCAGGGTCGAGCCATCGATGCGCGCCGATTCGAGCTTTGCGGGATCGAACCCCGCCGAGCGCATTGCGTCGGCCAACGTCACGCCTTCGGCGTCGCGCCGCTCGAGCACCGCGGGCTCGAGCCGCCCGATCATCGCGCGGCTGGCGAGGAAGCTCGTCTGGAAGCGCGCGCCCTCCTCGTCGGAGAAGGCGGCGATCTCGATCGCGACCGGCAGGCGCTCGCCGCGGCGATTGAGCTCGGCCACGCAGGCGATCGGCACGAGGATGCCGAGCACGCCGTCGTACTTGCCGCCGTTGCGCACCGAGTCGAAGTGCGAGCCCATGAGGAGTGTGCGCGGCGACCGGCCCTCGTAGCGCCCGATCACGCTTCCGATCGCATCGACGCGCACGCCCATGCCTGCTTCCCGCATCCAATGCGCGATCTGCTTCGCCGCGGCCTGGTGGGCGGGCGTGAGAAAGGTGCGCGTGTAGTTGCCGGGCGAATCGCTGTGCCGCCCCAACTCCGCGACGCGATCGAGGATTTCGGTGCCGGGCTTCACGGGAGTCGCGGGAGTGTAGCATTGGGCCCCCATGGACAGGGATTTCGTCGAGCGCGAGTACAACAACCGCGCGCTGGTGCCGGAGCATCCGGTTTTCTTCCAGCGCTGGGAAAAGGATTCGGCGTTCGTGCGCGCCACGCTCCCGTGCGAGCTCGACGTTGCCTACGGGCCCGATCCTCGCCATCGCATCGACCTTTTTCCCGCGGCGAAGGCGCGCGGCACGCTCGTCTTCATCCACGGCGGCTACTGGCGCACGCTCGACAAGTCGATGTTCTCGTGGATCGCGGCCTCCTGGGTCGCCGCCGGGGTGAACGTGGCGATTCCCAACTATCGCCTCGCCCCCGGCGTGCGCATCGAGGAGATCGTCGATGACGCCATCGCGGCAACGAACTGGCTTGCGCGCAAGGGCGCCGCGCACGGGATGGCCGCCGAGCGCATCGTGGTGAGCGGGCATTCGGCGGGCGGGCACCTCACCGCGGCGCTGTTTGCGACACCGGTGACACGACTGATGTTCGATCCGAGCCGCATCGCCGGCGGAGTGCCGATCAGCGGCATCTTCGATTTCGCCCCGCTCATGCAATTCAGCTTCAACTCCGACTTTCGCCTCGATGAGGCGGCCGTGAAGCGCCTGGACCTCTTCGACAAGAAGCCCACCATCGCCGCCCCACTCGTCATCGCGGCCGGCGGCGCCGAGAGCTCCGAGTTCCAGCGCCAGTCGCGCCTTCTCGCCGAGGCGTGGAAGCCCCAGGTCGCCGCGCTGCAGATCGTTCCCGGCCTGAACCACTTCAGCATCGTCGACGCCTTCACCGAGCGCGGCCAGCCGCTCTACGGCGCCACCCTCGCCCTCTTTTGAAATATGAGGGTCAGACTCCAATATTCCCGATAGCACTCACGGAATATTGGAGTCTGACCCTCACATTTCGCCACCCGCTATAATTTGCAGCCCTTGGTTCAAGGAACAACGTGTCGACCCCCGATCTTTCGAAGCTCACCATCGACCGCGAGTCGAAATCCTTCGCGCCGCGGCGGCGGCGGCGCTGGATCAACAAGTGGACGATCGGGGCGGCGGTGGTGGTGGTCATCGTCGCGGCGCTGGCGATGCGCTCGGCGAGCGCCCCGGCCTCCGTCGAGATGGCGACGGTGACGACCGCATACCCGACCGCGACCATCACCGTCCTCAACGCAACCGGCCGCGTCTCGGCATGGCGCAAAGCCTCGGTGTCGACCAAGGCGACGGGGCGGCTCGAATGGCTCGGCGTGCAGGAAGGCACGCGCGTGAAGACCGGAGAGGTCATCGCGCGCCTCGAGAACCTCGATGTCTCGGCCGCCCGCGATTCCTCGCTCGCCAACGCAAACGCCGCGCGCGCCAATCTCGAGCAGGGGGAAGCGGAGATGCGCGACGCCGAATCGAGCTACAAGCGCGCCCAGGACCTGTACGAAAAGAAGTTCATCTCGGAGTCCTCGCTCGACACCGCCAGGGCGCGCTGGGAGAAGGCGAAGGCGTCGATCTCCTCGCTGAAGGCATCCATCGGCGTGGCCGAAGCCAACGCGCGCCAGGCGGGCGTATCGGTCGAGCAGACGTTGATCCGCGCGCCCTTCGACGGCATCGTGCTCACCAAGAACGCCAACGTCGGCGACATCATCACGCCGTTTTCATCGGCGACCGATTCCAAGGGCGCGGTGGTCAACATGGCCGACATGGACACGCTCGAGGTCGAGGCGGACGTCTCGGAGGCTTCCATCTCCAAAATCAAGGAGGGCATGCCCACCGAGATCCAGCTCGATGCCTATCCCGACGTGCGCCTCCTGGGCGAAGTCTCGCGCATCGTGCCCACTGTGGACCGCACCAAGGCCACCCTTCTCGTGAAAGTGAAATTCGTGGAGAAGGACCCGCGCGTCCTTCCCGACATGAGCGCCAAGGTGGCGTTCCTGTCCCGCGCGCCGCAGCCCGAGGAGCGCAAGCCCGTGACGGCGGTGCGGCCCGAGGCGATCGCCAAGCGCGGCGACAAGAGCGTGCTCTACGTGGTCGACGACAAGAACGTGGTGAAGGAAGTCGCCGTCGGCAAGCCGCGCAAGCTGGGCGACCTCATGGAAGTCTCGGGCGTGAAGGCCGGCGACAAGGTGGTGCTGAATCCTCCGGAACGCGTTCGGGACGGAGCCACCGTAGCGCTCGCCAAGAAATGACCCTCACCCCGGCCCTCTGATGTCCAATCCTGCCCCAAAGGGGACCCCGGGGAGAGGGAGCAACGAACGGCCGCTGGTCAGCATCACGCATCTTTCCAAGTCGTATCGGAGAGGCGAGCAGGTCGTCCCGGTGCTGCGCGACATCACCCTCGCGATTCCCGAAGGCGATTTCATCGCGCTGATGGGACCATCGGGCTCGGGCAAGTCCACGCTCCTGAATCTCATCGCGGGAATCGACAAGCCCGACTCCGGCGAGCTCCTGGTGGGCGGCGAGGACATCACGCGCCTCACCGAGGCGCATCTTGCCGACTGGAGGGCCTCGAACGTGGGCTTCGTGTTCCAGTTCTACAACCTGATGCCGGTCCTGAGCGCCTTCGAGAACGTCGAGCTGCCGCTGCTCCTCACCTCGCTCGGCAAGCGCGAGCGCAAGGAGCGCGTCGAGATCGCGCTGGCGCTGGTGGGCCTCTCGGACCGCATGGATCACTATCCCAACGAGCTCTCCGGCGGGCAGCAGCAGCGCGTGGCGATCGCGCGCGCGTTCATCAGCGACCCCACGCTCATCGTCGCCGACGAACCGACCGGCGACCTCGATCGCAAGAGCGCCGAAGAGGTCCTGGGGCTGCTGCGGCGCCTCAACACGGAGATGGGAAAAACGATCATCATGGTGTCGCACGACCCCCACGCCGTGCAGAGCGCGCGGCACATCATGCACCTGGAGAAAGGCGAGCTCATCGACGCCTGATGTACTACCTCAAGCTCATCTACAAGAACATTGTCCGGCACAAGCTGCGCAGCTTGCTGACGATCGCCGGGCTCGTGGTGGCGATCCTCTCCTTCGGCCTGCTGCAGACGGTCGTGCACGCCTGGTACGCCGGCGCCGACATGGCTTCCGCCAATCGCCTCATCACGCGCAACGCGACTTCGCTCGTCTTTGCGCTGCCCGCCTACTACCGCGAGCGCATCAAGGCGCTCGATGGGGTCACCGCCGTGGCGATCTCCAACTGGTTCGGCGGCATCTACAAGGACCAGTCGTTCAAGAACTTCTTCGCGACCTTCGGCGTGGACCACGACAACTTCTTCGACCTCTACCCCGAGTTCAAGGTGAATCCCGACGAGCTCCTCGCCTTCAAGAAGGACCGCAGGGGCGCGATGGTCGGGCGCCTCATCGCCGACCAGCACGGCTTCAAGGTGGGCGACGTGATCCCGATGACGAGCCCGATCTACGGCGGCGGCACGTGGGAATTCAACGTGCGCGGCATCTACGAGCCCAAGGACGAGACCACCGTCACCCGCCAGCTCTACTTCCACTGGGACTACATCAACGAGCAGATGAAGAAGCGCTTCCCGCGACGCGCCGAGTTCGCG
This sequence comes from Usitatibacter sp., assembly GCA_041476125.1. Lineage (GTDB taxonomy): Bacteria > Pseudomonadota > Gammaproteobacteria > Burkholderiales > Usitatibacteraceae > Usitatibacter. The sequence continues at coordinate 6,028 of JBGOST010000036.1, forward strand.
GGTGTGTTCGTGGTGCAGATCGCCGACGGCGCGCGCGCGGCGGAGATCAGCCAGGCGATCGACCGGGAATTCAGGAACTCCCTCGCCGAAACGCTCACCGAGACCGAAAAGGCGTTCTCGCTCGGCTTCGTCGCGCAGACCGAGGCGATCGTGACCGCGGTGCGCATCGTTTCCTTCGTGGTGATCATCATCATCTTCGCGGTGGTCGCAAACACCATGGCGATGACCGCCCGCGAGCGGCTCGCGGAAAACGCGACGTTGAAGGCCCTGGGCTTCGGCCCGGGTTTCGTCGCGGGGCTCATCGTCGGCGAGTCGATCATGATCGTCGCCATCGGGGGCGCGCTCGGCATCCTCCTCACCTTCCCCGTCGCGGCGGGCTTCAAATCCGCCATGGGATCGATGTTCCCGGTGTTCTACGTGACGCCGCAGACGGTGCTGATGCAGCTCGCGTGCGCCGCCGTGGTCGGATTGCTCGCGGGGCTGCTGCCTTCGGTGCGCGCGGCGCGGGTGAAGATCGTCGACGGGCTGAGGTATGTAGGTTGATTTACGAAAGGAACCCCGAGGGATGAAGATTCCTTTCTCCTACGTCTTCAGGAACCTCTGGACCCGCAAGGTCACCACCCTCCTCACCGCCGGCGGGATGGCGCTCGTGGTCTTCGTGTTCGCGGCGGTGCTGATGCTCGATGCGGGGCTGCGCAAGACGCTCGTCGGCACCGGCAGCTTCGACAACGCGATCCTGCTGAGGCAATCGGCGCAGACCGAGATCCAGAGCGCGGTGTACCGCGACCAGGCCTCGTTGATCGAGACGATCCCCGAGGTCGCGCGCGGCGTGAACGGCGCCCCGCTCGTGTCGAAGGAGACGCTCGTCCTCACCCAGATTCCGAAGCGCGGCAGCGACCGCCCGCAGAACGTCGTCGTGCGCGGCCTGCCGCCGATGGGCCTGGCGCTCCGCCCGCAAGTGAAGATCGTCGACGGGCGCATGTTCCGGCCCGGCACTTCCGAGATCATCGTGGGCAAGAGCATCGCCGAGGGCTTCGAGGGCGTGGGCATCGGCCAGAGGCAGCGTTTCGCGGGGCGCGAGTGGACCGTGGTCGGCACCTTCGACGGCGGCAAGTCCGGATTCGATTCGGAGATGTGGGGCGACGTCGAGCAGATGATGCAAGCCTTCAGGCGCACGGCGTACTCGTCGGTGATCGTGAGGCTGCAGGAGCGCGGGGACTTCGAAGCGCTCAAGAGCCGCATCTCGGCCGACCAGCGCCTCATCCTCGATGTGAAGCAGGAGCCGCTCTTCTACGAGGAGCAGTCGAAGACGCTCTCGCAGTTCATCAGCATCCTCGGCATCACGCTTTCGGTGATCTTCTCGATCGGCGCGATGATCGGCGCCATGATCACGATGTACGCCGCGGTCGCGAGCCGCACCGGCGAGATCGGCACGCTCCGCGCCCTCGGGTTCCGCCGCTCGAGCATCCTCGCCGCCTTCCTCATGGAATCGATCCTGCTCGCGATGGTGGGCGGCGTGATGGGACTGGTACTCGCCTCGTTCCTGCAGGCCTTCACCATCACCACCATGAACTGGCAATCCTTCAGCCAGCTCGCCTTCGGCTTCCACCTCACGCCGCAGATCGTCGTGACCACCATGATCTTCTCGGTCTTCATGGGGCTCATCGGCGGCTTCCTGCCGAGCGTGCGCGCCGCGCGCCTGGAGATCGTCGACTCACTCCGAGCGGCCTGACCGTGGATCGCATTCTCGCCACTTACCGCATCACGGCGTCGGAGTCGGAAAGCCGCGTGCGCGCCGAAGCTCTTGCCGCCGAGCAGAGCGTGGAGATGCCGCCTTCGGCGATCGGCGACGAGCAGGTGCTCAACGAGGTCGTGGCCACGGTGGAGTCGATCAAGCCGCGCGCGGGCGACTTCGAAGTCGTGCTCGGCATCGCGCCCGCGACCACCGGCAACGAAGCCTCGCAGCTCATGAACATGCTCTTCGGCAACTGCTCGTTGCAACCCGAGGTGAAGCTCATCGACGTGGCGTTCCCGGCGTCCTACGAGAAAGCGTTCCCGGGACCGCGCTTCGGCATCGAGGGCATCCGCACCATCACCGGCGTGCAGGACCGTCCCCTCACCTGCGCCGCACTCAAGCCGCTGGGCTCGAGCGCCGAATACCTGGCGCACCTCGCGCGCACCTTCGCGCTCGCCGGCATCGACGTCATCAAGGACGACCACGGCATCGCCAACCAGTCGTACGCGCCGTTCGCCAAGCGCGTGCCCGCGGTGCAGAAGGCGATCGCCGAGGCCAATCGCGAGACCGGCGGCCGCACGGTGTACGCGCCGACATTCTCCGGCGGCGGCCACGCGCTCGCGGAGCAGACGCGCATCGCCAGGGAGTGCGCGGTGAAGATCGGGCTTGCCGCGCCGATGCTGATCGGGCTCCCGGCGTTCGTCGAGCTGCAGGTCGACTTCGACGTCCCGGTCATGGCGCATCCGGCCTTCGCGGGCACCGGGCGCATCGCCCCGAGCGTGCTGCTGGGCAAGCTCTTCCGCCTCTTCGGCGCCGACGCGACGATCTTCCCCAACCACGGCGGACGCTTCAGCTACAGCCGCGAGACGTGCCTCGCGATCGCCAAGGCCGCGCGCGAGCCGTGGCACGAGGTGCGCCCCACGCTCCCGGTGCCCGCGGGCGGCATGACCGTCGATCGCATCGGCGAGATGATCGAGAGCTACGGCATCGATACGATGCTTCTCATCGGCGGCGGGCTGCTCTCGGCGAAGGACAGGCTCCTCGAAAAGAGCCGGGAATTCGCGCAAAGGGTCGCGCGGCGCTGAAGAAGTAAAATCCTTCCATGCCCGACAAGCTCGTCCGCCACCACAACGGCGCCTTCCGCTGGGAAGGGGTCGACGTCCTCGAGTACAAGCAGGAAGGCAGCGCGCCCTTCAAGGACGTGACGCGCCAGGTGCTCTTCGACACGCAGGACCCGCCCGCGCAGCTGCGCTACTTCGAGGTGGCGCCCGGCGGCCACACCACCCTCGAGCGCCACGAGCACGTGCACGCGGTGATGGTGATTCGCGGCCGCGGCGAATGCCTGATCGGAAACGAAGCCCACGCCATACGCCAGAACGATCTCGTGAGCGTTCCGCCGATGACCTGGCACCAGTTCCACGCAGCCGCCGACGAGCCGCTCGGGTTCCTTTGCCTGGTCGCCTCCAAGCGCGACCGCCCGCAGCTTCCCGCCGACCACGAGGTCGCGGCAATCACCAAAGCGCTCAAACAAAAAGCGCCGTAACCCGAGGAGCCTTCCCATGCCGCGCCACGACTTCAGGAGTTCCCCTGTATTCATCGCCCTGCTGGCCCTCGGCATCGCAGTGAGCGCCTTCGGCCAGGCGCCGAAGGGCAAGCCGCAGCCCCCGAGCCACAAGGCCTCGGCGAGCCTGTCGCTCGAGGACCGCGATTTCGCCAACAAGGCGGCCGCAAGCGGCATCGCCCAGGCCGAGATGGGCAAGCTCGCGCAGCAGATCTCGAAGAGCGCGGAGGTGAAGAAGCTCGCCGAGAGAATCGTCGCCGATCACGGCAAGGCGAACGAGGAGCTGAAAGCGTTCGCGGCCGCCAAGGGCATCCCGCTACCCGCGAGCCCGTCGCGAGTGGGGATGATCGAGATGGAGAAAATGGTCAAGCTGACCGGCGCCCCGTTCGACCAGGAGTACCTCGGGCACGTGGTCACGCACCACAAGAAGGACATCCAGGAATTCGAGAAGCAGTCGAAATCGGGCAAGGACGCCGATCTCACCAAGTGGGCCGGCGAGAAGCTCGCGACGCTGCAGGAGCACCTGCGGCTCGCCGAGGCCGCGCTCGCGAAAGCGAAGGGCGCGAAGAAGAAGTAGCGGGCCTGCCGCCTATCGCGTGATCACGACGAGCACGCTGCAGGGCGAGTTCTCGATCAGCGACTTCGACATCGAGCCGCGCCACCAGCGCGCCGCCCAGCTGTCCAGGTGCTTGTGGCCCACCACGATGAGGTTGGCCTCGATCTTGCGGGCGTACCGGGTGATTTCGTCCACCGCCTCGCCCACCAGCACCTCGCCGCGGGGCGCATAGCCGGCGTCGGCCAGCCGCCGCAACCCGTCGTCCAGCACGGCCTGGTGTTTTTTCTTCTCGCGTTCTTCCAGCTCCATGTCGTAGACG
>JBGOST010000037.1:0-10167 GCA_041476125.1 Usitatibacter sp.
CAGACGCAATCTTCAGCATCAAGCCAAGCCTGTTCGAGGCGTCGAATCAATTGCCTGGTTCGCGGGTTCTCGAGGGGCGGCCCGGCGTCGATCCGCACGCCATGGCGATGCCGAAGGGACGGGATCGCGGCTTGGCATACGCGCGTCGGTTCATTGAGGACGCGAAGTCCGAGGGGCTGGTCAAGGCTGCGATCGAGAGGGTCGGAATGCGCGGCGCCGTTGTGGCTCCGGCCAATTGAATACCGCAGCAGGCGCCGGACCTTGATTGCGTCCGGCACCCGCTCAGGCGGCGTCCTTCGCCTTGCCAGAGCCGGCCCAGTACGTCGCGGCGGCCTTGGAGCGCGCCAGATCGTCGGCGCTCTCGAAACCCGGCGCCATCGACGCGGTGGTGCCCGCCATCACCTGGTGGTGGTCGATGTTGAGCAGGCGCAGCCAGCTTTGCTGCCCGAGCGTGAGACCAATGAAGCAGCCGAGCTCGACCAGCTCGGGCTCGGTGAAGTGGCGGTGCATGCGCTCCCAGAACGCATCGTCGGTGTCGAGGCGGTAGGCGATCGCCTCGGCGTAGGCGAGGGCGGCCTTCTGCCGCTCGTCGTAGCGCTTGGACTGCTCGAACTGCAACAGGTCGCGCACGTGGTCCTCGGCGATGCCGCTCGCCTTGCCCTTGATCGAGCGCTGGTTGCCGCAGTACTCGCAGCTCACCGCGCGCGAGACGTAGAGGCGGCACAGCTCCTTCACCGAATGGTCGAGCACGCCGTTCTTGAACAGGTCGCGCCAGGAGTTGGCGAAGAACCAGAAGCACGCCTTCACGTGCGCGCGCACCGCGGAGCTCTCGGGCCGCGGCGTTCCCTCGCGCCGGCAGCGATCCATCTCCTGGCGCATCGCGTCGTCCATCTGGTCCAGCCCGACGTAGCTGATCCGCTGCTTGGCCATGTTCCGCCCTCCTACGGGGATGCTCGACGGAAAAGCGTAGCACGGGCGTGTTGTGGACTATGATCTTCACGCTTTGGGCCGATCACACCGAGAGGATCAGAACATGAGGAACATCGCCGTTGCGATCGCACTCGCATTGTTTGCCGCCGTGGCAGGGGCGCAGGCGCCGGCCTTTCCGTCGCGCGCCGTCACGATCGTCTCTCCCTTCCCCCCGGGCGGATCGACGGATGCGGTGGCACGCATCATGGCCGAGCGCATGCGCTCGGCGCTCGGCCAGACCGTCGTCGTCGAGAATACCGGCGGCGCCGGAGGCAGCATCGGCGCGGGGCGCGTCGCGCGCGCGACACCCGACGGCTACACGATCGATATCGGCCAATGGGACAACCACGTGGCCAACGGCGTCGTCTATACGCTCAACTACGACCTGCAGAAGGATTTCGAGCCGATCGGCATGCTGTCCATCAACCCGCAGCTGCTGCTCGGCCGCAAGGACCTTCCCGCCGATGACATGAAGGGGCTCGTCGCATGGATGAGGGCGAACCCCGGCAGGGCGACGTTCGCCAACCAGCAGGCCTCCGCGCAGACCGCGGGCGTCCTGCTGCAGCAGCTGACCGGAACGAGCGTTCTCTTCGTGCCCTACCGCGGCGGCGGGCCGGCGATGCAGGACCTCATGGCGGGACACATCGACCTGCTCGTGATCCAGGCGGCCGCGGCCATGGCGCAGGTGCGCGCCGGGACGATCAAGGCCTTCGCGATCCTGTCGCCGAGCCGTTCGCCCGTGGTGCCCGGCGTCGTGAGCGCGGACGAGGCCGGCGTGCCGGGACTCTATCTCCCGGGTTGGTTCGGATTGTTCGCGCCCAAGGGCACGCCGAAGGACGCCATCGCCAAGCTCAACGGCGCGATGGTGCAGGCGCTCGCGGATCCGGAGGTGCGCAAGCGCTTCTCCGATCTCGGACTGGACGTTGCCTCACGCGAGCAGCAGACGCCGCAAGGGTTCGCCGCGTTCCACAAGGCCGAGATCGAGAAGTGGTGGCCGATCATCAAGGCCGCCGGGATCAAGGTGGAATGAAGCGGGTGCGTCAGCGGCAGGCCGCGGGCAGGTACCTCGGCATGATCGTCGTGCTGGTCTTGCAATCCCACGCGGTGATGGCCGAGCCCGCGCCACCCGCCAGGACCGGCGTATAGGTGAGCAGCGTGCCGCTGGCGCTGCCCGTGAGCTGAACGGCCAAATTGCCGGCTGCGTCCACGTTGATCACGCCCGTTCCGGCAGAAACCACCGGAGCGTTCGCATTGGCGGTGGCAGCCGACGAGCAGCCCGAATCGGCCACGCCGGGGAACACGCCTTTCCACTGGTAGTACTCGGAAACGGACGTCTTGCAGACGACCGCGGCGTTGATCATCTCGGTCACCTTGGACCGAATCGTGAAGTCCTGGTAGGCCGGGATGGCGATGGCCGCGAGGATGCCGATGATCGCGACGACGATCATCAGCTCGATCAGCGTGAAGCCTTGTTGGAGCTTGTTCATGGACCTTCCTGCGTAGGTGCGACACAGGTATACGCAACGGTTATGCCATATGGGCTCCAGCCGCGAATAATCCACAAGATCCCCATGAATTCATTAACTTGTGCACATAATACGACCGCGATGGCGCAGCGCGGGACGGCCAGGAAGTGACGGTCCTGGGCACTGCGCGACTCCTTCCCTGCCGCGATTCACGACGCGACGGCGACGATGCGGAAGCCAATGTGATCGGAGCGCCGCTCGGGCTCGAACTTGAGGCGGAATGCCGACCGGCAAGGCCATCCCGGATCCGTCCAGCAACCGCCGCGGCGCACACGAGAAAACGTTCCATCGCGGTTGATCGCTGCAGGAGGACTTGGCAAGCGACAAGTCGGGATCCGCGCCGCCCGGCAGTCCCGCGTGGTACCAGTCGCGGCACCACTCGAGGACGTTGCCGTGCATGTCATGGATGCCCCAGGCGTTGGCCGGGTAGCTGCCGCCTTTCTCGGTGCGGCCGAGAGTCGGACCCTTCTCCGCACCGTTGTAGGGGAAGTCGCCCATGAAATTCGCTTGGCCGGCTGCTCAGGCGATCGCCGAACGCAGTGGCAGTGGTCGTCCCGGCGCGGCACGCGTACTCCCATTGCGCTTCGGTCGGGAGGCGGAACTCCCGCATCCATGACTTGTTGCCAGAGTCCTTGCGTCACTGCGTACTTGCCGATCCAAAAGCCTTGGGTCAGCGTCACGTCGACCTGGTATTCGTCGGATCGCCGCTCGGGTTCGCTGCGCGGGGCTGCCCATGCGGAACCTCCCGGGCGGACACCAACAGAGCCCTGGGTCGCGGGCCTGCCCCCAGAATCTCTCTACGCGTTTGGATCATGCGAGCAGTGGTCATGGTCAAGCGGATTCGGCGATGCGCGAGGCGATGTAGCGCGCGTCCTCGCCGACGCCGTACAGGAACGAGGACTTGGACTTGTGTAGCCACTGCAAGCCCAGGAAATAGACCCCCGGCGCAGCGGTCGCGCCGCGGGTTTGGACTGGCGCGCCTCGCGCGTCGAAGACGGGCAGCTCCACCCACCCGAACTCATATTCATAGCCGGTCGCCCAAATAAGGGCAGCGATCCGCGAGGCGCCCACGTTGATCCGCTCGCGAATCTCGACGGGTCCGTGCTGGGTGGACTCGATGCGCGCCATCGGAAGGCTCTGCGCATCCAGACCCGTCTTCTGCACATAGGTGTCGACTGCAGATACGAACTCGCTGAAGCTCCGGTCGCCAGCTTCAAGGCTCGCTTCCACGTCGGGAGCGAAAGCCATCGTGCCCTCGCGAGCATCAAGCAAGTGACCCAGCAGGATCATCCCGTTGGCAGCGGAGCCGCGCAGGTCGACGTCGTATCCGCCGTTTACGCCGGTCACCAACGGCGCGGGCCCGCGTCGAGTGGCGGGCATTGTGCCGACGGTCTGGTCGAGCTCTCCGAGCTCGCGGCGCCACCAGAAGACGTCTCGACCGCGATAGCGGCGGGGGACCCTGCGGTGCCGCCCGACGGACAGATACACCTGTCGGCCCGATTCCAACAACTCGTCGGCGATCTGGCAGCCCGATGCACCTGAACCGACGACGAGAACGGCCCCGTCTGGCAGTGCCTCAGGGTTTTGATAGTCACTCGCGGAGACTTGGTCCACGCTCGCCGGCAACTGTTGATGGCACGGTGGAAGGCGGGGTCGCTGGTACGGCCCGGTGGCGATGACGACGTTGCGGGCCAGGATGCCCCCGTCGTCCGTTATGACCTCGTAGCGTCCCGCCGAGGAATGCGAACGCAACGCCGATACGTTGACCCCGGCGCGAATCGGCGCATTGATCCAGGCACAGTAGTCCTCGATGAAGCGCAGTACCTCGTCCCTGGGGGCGAATCCGTTCGGATCGTTCCCGGCGTACGAACGCGCCGGCAATTCAATGCTCCAGTTCGGAAACTGGAACATCAGCGAATCCCATCGCTGAGAGCGCCAACGTTCCGCGACGCGTGCTCGCTCGAGGATCACGTGCTCGCGCCCGAGAAGACTGAGGTGATAGCTCATGGCCAGCCCGGCTTGGCCACCACCAATGACGACCGTATCGACCTTCTCCACTTAGTCGCGGTACGAAGGATCGAGCTTGTCGAGCTTGGCGAGCAGCGCCGGCCACTCGAGGACGCCGAAGGGCCGGCGCGTGGTCGGCAGATACATCCGGTAGCTCTCGTTGACGACTTCGTCCGGCGGCATCTGCAGCTCGACGTTGCCCAGGTCGCGCACCAGCGATGCCCGCTCTTCCTTGTTGATCGCGACCCCTTCGTAGTCGTGGTAGCCGATCTTCGCGAAGCGCATCGACGTCTGCGCGATCGGCAAGAGCCCGCACTTCATCGCCGAGACCGCCATGCCCGCGATGGTGTGCGTGTGGATCACGCAGTCGACGTCGTGGCGCGCGCCATGAATCGCCCCGTGGATCACGAACCCGGCCTTGTTGATGCCGAGGTCGGTGGGATAGAAGAGGATGTTGCCGTCGAGGTCGAGCTTGATGAAGCACGACGCGTGCATCTGGTCGTATGGCAAGCCATACGGGTTGATGAGGAAGGCGTTGTCCTCTCCCGCCACGCGCGTGCTGATGTGGTTGGCGCTCAGCTCCGTCATGCCGTACAGGTCCATGAGCCGGTAGGCAGCGGCGAGATCGACGCGCTTCCCCCATTCCTCCTTGCTCATCTCTTTTTTAGTGGCCATGGCGAAAAGTATAATTCCGCCATGCGAGTCCTGCTCGGTCGCATGATCGCCGCACAGCTTTCCACGCGCCTCGACAAGCCCGTCATCGTCGAGAGCCAGGGCGGGGCGGGCGGGCTGATCGGCACGGAGTTGGCGGCGCGCGCGCAACCGGACGGGGTGGCGGACCGGCGATGATGGACGTGATCGCGGGCAACACGCAGATCGCGATCGGCTCGCTGGTGCAGATGCTGCCGCAGATCAAGGGCGGAAGGCTCAAGGCGCTCGGTGTGGGCAGCGCCAGCCGCATTCCCGCTCTGCCCGACGTGCCGACGATCTCCGAGGCCGGAGTCCCGGGCTACGAAGTCACCAATTGGCGGGGAATCGTGGCACCCGCGGGCACGCCGCGATCCGTCATCGAGCGGCTCAACAAGGAGCTCACCGCGATCGTCGTCTCGGAAGAAACGAAGAAGCGCTTCGAGAGCGAGGGCGCGGAGCCGTTGCGCATGAGCCCGGAAGAATTCTCCCGTTTCATCGCCGCCGAAACCGCCAAGTGGGCGCGCGTGGTGAAGGACGCCAACATCCGCGCGGAATAGCCTATTTCCGCATCAAGTCGCGGAAGGCGGCGAAGAACCAGTTGCGCATCCCGATCACCAGCGTGTACGAGCGCTTCTGATCGGGCTCGAGCTTCTGGCCGGCGAGGTGCTGTTGCGCGAAGTCCTGGCCGACGCGCTGCAACCGCTCGACGAAGGTGCTCGCGAGGCCGCGGCCGATCTGCCCGTGCACCAGCATCAGCATCTCGCCCTCGCCGTCGAAGCCGCCGTTGTAGTAGTCGTCGACCACCTCCGCGCGGAAGTACTGCATCACCGGCCCGCGCGGCCGCCAGCGGAAGGTCTTCGAAAGGTGCAGCCGGTAGTGGTTCATCGGCTTCAATTCGATGATGCCGAGCTTGTCGAGCTGCACCAGGCCCTTGACGATCTCCGCCTCGGTGTAGCTGTAGGTCGAGACGATCTGCTCGAAGGTCCAATAGCTCAGGCAGCAGATCGCGAGCAACAGCAGCTTGCGGTCGGCCACGACCGCCGTTTCCTGCTCGAGCGTGAGCTCGTGCCGCTGCGGCTGCGCGTCGGCCACCTTGCGCGCCATCTCCGCGAAATCGGTCTTCAGCACGCCGCAGATTTCGTCGATGCGCGCGAGCGGCATGTCCCCCTTGGCGAACATGCGCTTCACGCTCGACTCGGCGAGGCCAAGGCTTCGAGCCAGCTCCGCGTAGGTGACGCCGGCGACCTTGAGCTCGGCCTTGAGCACCGCGAAGAGATCCTGTGACGTGCTCATTTGGGGCCCTCCAGTACTACATAACGATACCAGAAGGGCCTCTGGGGTCCACTCCGTATCGTCTCGTTGACTCCCCGGGGTCCGACTCGCGAACATCCGCCCATGTTCAACAGGCAGGAGAAGCCATGTTCGCCATGACCTCCCGGATCAATGCCCTGCGTTCCTTGCAACGATTGGCGCTGTGCGCGGTGAGCGCGGCATCGATCGCGCTCGCGCCGCTGTCGGCAGCGCACGCGCACTCGAGCCCGTCGGAAGTAAGCGCCCTTTCGCTTCTACCGGTTGCGATCTCGGTCGCCGCACCCGTGATGTTGATCGCGGGCGGCGTCACGCTCACCGTCGTCGCGGTGGAAGCGTCGGCCAACGGCACGGTGTGGGTCCTCGAGCGCGCTTCCGATGGCGTGCGCGAGACGTTGCGTTTCTCCGGCCAAGTGGTGGGAGGCGTTTCGCAAGGCATCGGCACCGCGATCCTCTGCACCGCGGTCAGCACCGGGTATGTCCTTTCGGCGGCGGGGCAGGCGATCGCTTTCGTGCCGAACGAGATCGGAAAGGCGCTGCTCTACAACGAACGTCTCACGCGCTAAGCGGAGGCGGCCATGAAGAAGATCCTGCTTTGCGCGAGTCTTGCGCTGATGGTGGCCGCCGGTCCCGCGCTCGCCGGCCGGCCTTGCGAGGACCGTCCGCTCGATGTCGCGACGGTGCAGATGTCGATGGCGTTGGCCGAGCGCACCGCGAAGCGGCTCGACGAAACCGGCGCGCAGGTGGTGGTGCTGGCGCGATCGGGCCAGGACCTGAGGCACTACGGCCTGCGATGGTCGCACCTGGCATTCGCTTACCGTGAAGCCGAAGGCAGCCCGTGGCGCGTCGTGCACAAGCTCAACCATTGCGGTACACCGGTCGCGGCGGTCTATCGCCAGGGGCTCGGCGAGTTCTTCCTCGATCGCATGTTCCGCTACGAGTCGGCCATCGCCGTGCTGGCACCCGACGTGCAGGCGAAATTGCTGCCGGTGCTGCGCGACAACCAACGCGTGACGCAATGGCATACCGAGGCGTACAACATGCTCGCCTACCCGTGGTCGCTCACCTACCAGCAAAGCAACCAGTGGGCGCTCGAAACGCTCGCCGGGGCGATCGACGCGAACGCGACGACACGGCGGCAGGCGCAAGCGTGGCTGCAGCTGCGCGATTACCAACCGACCACGCTGCACCTCGGGGCGATGACGCGCCTGGGCGCGCGCATGACGCGGGCGAACGTCGCGTTCGACGACCATCCCAACGACAAGCGCTTCAGCGACCGCATCGAGACGGTGACCGTCGACTCGGTTCTCGCCTGGCTGCGCGCGAGCGGACTCGGCAGCGAGGCGATCATCGTAAAATGAATATGAGAGTCAGACTCGAAAACCGGGGACAGACCCCAATTTCACAAGTGAAGTCAGGTGGAAATTGGGGTCTGTCCCCGGTTTTCTCGGAGTTTGACCCTCATATTGGAAGCCGCCATGGCCGGGATCCATGTCATGTCCTCCCTTGCGATCAAGGAGGCCTACCTCGAGCTCGTGCCGGAGTTCGAGAAGCAAGGCGGGCACAAGGTCGTTACCCGCTGGATCGGTTCGGGAGATCTCATGAAGCGCTTGCGCGCCGGCGAGACCACCGATCTCGTGATCATGGCGGCGGGCGCGATCGACGAGCTGGCGAAGGAGGGCCGGATCGTGGCCGGCAGCCGCGTCGATCTCGTGAAATCGAACATCGGCGTGGCGGTGCGCGCCGGCGCTCCGAAGCCGGACCTGAGCTCCGGCGAGTCGATCAAGCGCGCGCTACTCGCGGCGAAATCGGTCGCCTATTCGAGCGGCCCGAGCGGCGTCTATCTTTCCGGCGTATTCAAGCGCTGGGGAATTCCCGAGGGCCGGATCACGCAAACGCCTCCGGGAGCGCCGGTGGGCGAAGTGATCGCGCGCGGAGAAGCCGAGATCGGATTTCAGCAGGTGAGCGAGCTCCTGCCGGTGAGGGGGATCGACCTCGTCGGGACGCTGCCGCCGGACATCCAGCTCGTCACCGTGTTCTCCGCCGGAACCCACGCCGGCGCGAAAGAGGTCGAAGCCGCGAAAGCCTGGACGCGTTTTCTCACGTCCCCCGCGGCGGCGCCGGTGATGAGGAAGAAGGGCCTCGATCCCGCGTAGATGTTCTCCCTCTCCTGGTTCTCCCTCTCCATTGGGAGAGGGTCGGGGAGAGGGTAGCGGGTCGGGGAGAGGGTAGAGGGCCGGGGAGAGGGTCACTTCTTCAAGAAGAACGTGTAGACGAACGCCGCGATGATCGCCAACACCGTCGCGGTCAGGAAGGCTGCCGTCACCTTGTTGCGCCGCTGCATCTCCGGTCGAATGGGCTTTGTCCAGATGCCGCCGGAGCCGGGAGGTCCGGGAAAGTAAGACCTGAGGATGAGATCGGCCCCGATGGCCACGAAGGCGCACACCAGCGTCGACCAGAACCCGTCGAAGCCGAGGACGAAGGTCGCGACCAGGCTCGCCACGACCCAGAGCGCCCCCAGGGCGTACTCCAGAAGTTCCATCACCACCCAGCCGGCGAGGAACTCCGACCAGCTTCCCGCGGCGCGCTTCACTTCTTCGGCGGCTCCTGGCTCACCCGCTCCCAGACATGCCGCTCGCGCGAGGCGAGCAGCGGCACCGCCTCGGCCACATATTTCTTGAACGCCGCGCCCTTCTGGTGCTCCTCGAACGCCTTCTCGTCGGCGTACACCTCGTAGAGCATCACGCTGGTGCGGTCCTTCGGATCGACCACCACGTCGAACTGCCTGCAGCCCGGCTCCTTGCGCGCGGCCGCCGCGTTCTCGGCGATCTTGTCCATGAACGAGCGGACGTTCTCGGGCTTGATTCGGATCACCACCTGCAGCACGAAGCTCATCAGAAGACTCCCAAATGTTGAGTGATCACCGCTTCATTCTGCCGCAAGGCGGCCCCCGTCCCGGAAAATGCCACGCGGCCCGTGTTGAGGATGACCACCTCGTCGGCGTGCTCGAGCGCCAGCGTCACATTCTGCTCGACCAGCACGATCGATTGGCCTTCGGCCTTGAGGAGCGCGATCGTGCGCCCGACCTCGTTGACGAGAATCGGCGCCAGGCCCTCGGAGGGCTCGTCCATGAGGAGCACGCGCGGGTTGCCCATGAGCGCGCGGGCGATCGCCAGCATCTGCTGCTCGCCGCCGGAGAGGAAGCCCGCGTGCTGCTCGGAGCGCTGCGCCAGTTGCGGAAACAACTCGAAGGCGCGCGCGGGGTTCCATTTCGAGCCGGCGTTCCCGCGCTGCGCCACCGCGAGATTCTCGCGCACCGTCAGCGTCGGGAATATGCGCCGGCCCTGCGGCACGAAGCCCACCCCCTTGCGCGCGATCGTCTCGGGCGCGAGGCCGCCGATCGGCTCTCCGAAGAGCCGGATCGATCCCGCGCGCGGCGGCAGGAAGCCGACGATGGCGCTCATGCAGGTGGTCTTGCCCGCGCCGTTGCGGCCGAGGAGTGCCAGGACTTGCCCCGCTTCGAGCGCGAAGGAAACCGCGTAAAGCACGTGGCTGTCGCCGTAGAGGACATCCACTTCCTCGAGCGACAGCGCCGCGGAGAGGGCCTCAGCTGCCAAGATAGACCTCGCGCGTCTTGGGATCCGCCACCACCTCGGCGCGGGTTCCC
>JBGOST010000038.1:0-10084 GCA_041476125.1 Usitatibacter sp.
ATACCAACGCCGCCACTCCCACGGGGGGCGACATTCGGCCCAACGAGCATCGGCATCGGATCGACACGCCGTCGCTGCGGGGTGTGAACGTCCAGCGGCTATTCGGTTCGCAACGCTCGCTCAAGACCGTGGAGGACTTCACCGAGTTCGAGCAGCGAGGCGCCTACTTCGACGGCATCCCCGCCGACGCCACGCGTAAAGGCACCAACGTCCTCGAACGCGGCAGCCAGGTGCATTTCATGGCGGAGTTTCAGGCCCTGCTCGACTTCCCGCCCGCGCCGAAGCTCAACGTCTTCGGCAAGCTCGATCCCGCCAAAGCCAGCGAGAGCGAGATGCGCGGCCAGGGGATCTTCTTCGGGAAGGGCCAGTGCGCCACCTGCCACACCCCGCCGTACTACACCGATAACCTCATGCACAACTTGAAGGCGGAGCGATTCTTCAAGGAGGTCACGATCAACGGTCGCAAGGCGTCGGCCGACGGCCCGATAAAGACCTTCCCGCTGCGGGGCATCAAGGACTCGCCGCCGTATCTGCACGATGACCGCCTGCTCACGCTGGAGGACACGGTGGAGTTCTTCAATCTCGTGCTGGAATTGAAGCTGGATCGACAGGAGAAGACGGACCTCGTGGCCTTCATGCGGGCGCTGTGATCAGCTGCCCTTTCGCGCGAGCCAGATTCCGGCGAGGACGATGGCTCCCCCGATGAATTGCGCGGGGCCGATCGCTTCGGCGAAGAGCCACCACGCGAAGAGCGCCGCCATTACCGGCTGGATCAGCAACGAGACGGAAGACAGGGACGCGGGAAGGTGCGCGAACGCGTAGGCGATGAGGCCCTGCCCCAGAACCTGTGTGATCACCGCGAGTCCGAGGACGACCCACCAGCCCACGTCGGTCTGCGGCAGGAACGGCTGCGGCGAGAGGAGGGCGACGGGGAAGAGCGCGATCGCGGTGATCGTCGTGCTCCACGCCATCAGCCGCGCGGTCGAGGCTCCTGCGTCGCGTGCGAGCTTGATGGTGACCATGTACGCCGCATAGAACATCGCGGTGAATGCCGCGAGAGCGTCGCCGAGGAGGCGCGTGCCACCCACGGAAAAGTTCGGCCCCACGAGCACGAACATCCCCGCGATCGCGACGACCATCCCGATGAGGAAGACGCGCGTCACTTTCTGGCGCCAGAAGAGCCATCCCGCAAGCGTGACGAAGATCGGCGCGAGGTTGGCGAGCAGCGTGGAGTTGGCGACCGAGGTGTAGATGATCGACCAGTGCCAGACGCCCAGGTCGGCGGCGAAGAAGAGGCCGGCGGCGATGAGGTAGCGGGCGGGGATTTGACCCTCTCCCCGGCCCTCTCCCAAGGGAGAGGGAGGAGTTCGCGGTAGGTTGGAGACCCAGAGCCACAGAAGGGGTGCTGCGAGGGCGCAGCGCCAGAAGGCGCTGGCAACGGGGCCGGTATCGGAGATGCGTACCAGGATCGGCGCGAACGCGATGGCGCAGCCGCCCGCGAGCAGGCAGAGGAAGGCGACCTGGCTCATGGGAACGAATCATAGCGCCCCCGGGGTATTATTCTCCGATGAGCAAGGCATTCACGCGCGAAGACGACGCCGCGCCCGAGGACGATTTCGACGCTGACGACGACAATCCGATTCCCGTCGGGTCGAAGAACTACCTCACGCCCGCGGGATGGCAGCGCATGCGCGACGAGCTGCGCTGGCTGGTCACGACCGAGCGCCCCGAGATCACGCAGATCGTCTCATGGGCGGCGAAGAACGGCGACCGAAGCGAGAACGGCGACTACCTCTACGGCAAGAAACGCCTGCGCGAGATCGACCGGCGCATCCGCTACTTGACCAAGCGGCTCGAAGTGGCCGAGGTGGTCGATCCGGCGACGCGAGAAGAAACCGACCAGGTCTTCTTCGGCGCGACCGTCACCTACGAGACGGCGGAGGGAGCGCGGCAGACCGTGCACATCGTCGGCATCGACGAGACCGATCCTCCGAAGAACTACGTGAGCTGGGTGTCGCCGGTGGCCCGGGCGCTCATCAAGGCGCGCGAGGGCGACACGGTGAACCTCCACACGCCGCGCGGCGAGGAAGAGCTCGAGATCATCGAAGTGCGCTATGAAGCGATTCCGATGCCGCCCTTCAAGCCGGTCGCGAGCACGTGGAAGCCCAACGCACGATGAGCGTGCGGCAGCGCTGCGTCCTCCTCCTCACTCTCGGTCTCGCGCTCGCCGCCACGCCGGCGGCAGCTGCCCCGTACCTGTGGGAAGTCCTGTCGATGAGCAACCGGGTCTATCTCTACGGCACGGTGCATGCCGGAAGGAAGGAGTGGTTTCCCCTTCCGCAGGAAGTGGAGGAGGCCTACGACGAGTCGCGCGTGCTGGTGGTCGAAGCCGACATCTCCGACACGAACGCCCTGGCGGACTCGGCGCGCGTGATGACCTACCCGGCGCCCGATGCGCTGCGCGCGCATGTCCCCGTGGACGACTACCAGCGCTTCCTGAAGCTCCTGTCGCGCTATGGGCTGCCGGAGCCGCAGGTCGAGCGGATGAAGCCGTTCGCCGCGGCCTCGGTGCTCGTCTTCAGCGAGTGGGCGCGCGTGGGCTACCTGCCGCAGCTCAGCGTCGATGCCTATCTCATCCGCAAGGCGAAGGCGGAGTTGAAGCCGATCGTCGAGCTCGAGGGGAACGCAATGCAGATCGAGCTCATCGGCTCGCTCACCGAGCGCGAAGGCGTGGCCATGTTCAAGGGAACGCTCGACGCGCTCGAGAGCGGGCTCACCAACGAGCAGATCGCCGGCATCGTGGGCGCATGGCAGAACGGGGATGCGGGGCTCGTCGCCCAGATGGCGCGCCGCTACAACGAGCGCGTCCCGGGCGCGGGCGCGATCGAGGAGAAATTCGTCTGGTCGCGGCATGAGGCGATGGCGAAAAAGATCGAGGGCTTTCTCAATGACACCAGGGACCGGCACTTCGTCGCGGTGGGCGCGCTGCACCTCGCCGGGCCGCGCGGCCTGCTCGAGATGCTTCGCAAGCGCGGCTACGTCGTGCGGCAAATGTAGGGGCGGCGCATGCCACTGATCGCGCGCGAAGGCGGCCGCATCCTCATCGACCAGCTGCTGGTCCACGGCGCCGACTGCGCCTTCACGGTTCCCGGCGAGAGCTTCCTGCCGGTCCTCGACGCTTTCTACGACGTGCAGGATCGCCTGAAGCTCGTCGTCTGCCGCCACGAGGCGGCCGCGGCGAACATGGCCGAGGCGTGCGGCAAGCTCACCAATCGCCCGGGGATCTGCTTCGTCACGCGCGGGCCGGGCGCGACCCACGCCTCGATCGGCGTGCACACGGCGTTCCAGGATTCTTCCCCGATGATCCTCTTCATCGGTGACGTTGGAAGCGACTTCCGCGGGCGCGAGGCTTTCCAGGAGGTCGATTTCGTGGCGATGTTCGCCCCGCTCGCCAAGTGGGCGGCGCGCATCGACGATATCGAGCGCATCCCCGAGTTCGTCGCGCGCGCGTTCCAGGTCGCGACATCCGGACGGCGCGGGCCCGTGGTGCTGGCGCTGCCCGAGGACATGCTGTCGAAGAAAGCCACGGTGGCCGACGCGCGACACTACGCGCCGGCGATGCCGCATCCCGGCCGCGAGAACATGGAGCGCTTCCGCAGCCTCCTCGCCGCGGCGCGCAACCCGCTCGTGATCCTCGGCGGCCCCGGGTGGACACGCGAGTCGTGCAACGACATGCAGCGCTTCATCGAAGCCAACCACTTGCCGTGCGCTTGCGCCTTCCGCTACCAGGATCTCTTCGACAATCGGCTCGAGAACTACGTGGGCGACGTCGGCATCGGCATCAACCCCGTGCTCGCCGAGCGCGTGCGCATGTCGGACCTGCTGATCGTGGTCGGCGCGCGGCTGGGCGAGATGACCACGAGCGGCTACACGCTCCTCGAGGCCCCGGTGCCGCGGCAGAAGCTGGTGCACGTCCACCCCGGGGCGGAAGAGATCGGGCACGTCTACCAGCCCGAGCTCGGCATCCTCTCCGACATGGCGCCCTTCGCGCGCTCGGTCGCGGCGATGACGCCGGTCGAGAATCCGCCGTGGAAGACGACCGTCGCCGAGGCTCGCGCCGATTTCAACGCCTGGACCGCGCGGCGGGAGATTCCCGGGCGCGTGCAGATGTGGGACATCGTCGACTACCTCGACAAGCACGTTCCCGAGGACACGATCTTCTGCAACGGCGCGGGCAACTTCTCCACGTGGCTGCACCGCTTCCACCGCTACACGGGATGGCGCACCCAAGTGGCGCCAACCTCGGGCGCGATGGGGTACGGCGTCCCGGTGGCGATCGCGGCCAAGATCACGCGCCCCGAGCGCACCGTGGTGTGCTTCGCCGGCGATGGCGATTTCCTCATGTCGGCGCAGGAGCTCGCCACGGCCGTGCAGTACAACGCGGCGGTCATCTTCATCGTGGTGAACAACGGCATCTACGGGACCATCCGGATGCACCAGGAGAAGCACTATCCCGGGCGCGTGATCGGCACCGACCTCCAGAATCCGCAGTTCGCCGCGTTCGCGAGGTCCTTCGGCGCGATGGGCGAGATCGTCGAGGAGACCGCGCAGTTCGGTCCCGCCTTTGAGCGCTGCGTCGCCTCCGGCAAGCCCGCGGTCATCGAAGTGCGCATCGACCCGCAAGCGATTACGCCCAATACCACGCTCGATGCAATAAGGGCGGCGAGTTTGGCGAACAAAAAGCTGTGAAAACGCAGATGAACGCAGATGCAGCGCAGATGAACGTACCCCAAAATCCTTGTAGACAGGTCGTGACCATCGTAGCTCGAGCACGAAACTCACACGCTTTGGTGTAAGTTCATCTGCGTTCGCTTTTATCTGCGTTCATCTGCGTTCCAAAGCCTTGCATCCGCGAGCCCCGGTCACGCAACTGTCACAATCCTGGGCTAACCTCCGTGGGAGGAGCGCCATGACAGAACATATCTCGAAGCAGTACGACCAGGACCTCGAGGCGATCCGCTCGCGCATGATGCAGATGGGCGGGCTGGTCGAGTCGCAGATCCGCACCGCCGTCGCGGGCTACCTCGACGGCGACACCGAGCGCATCGAGCAGGTGATCGCGGGCGACGCCAAGGTGAACGAGCTCGAGATCGCCATCGACAACGACCTGGGCCAGATCATCGTGCGGCGCCAGCCCGCGGCATCCGACCTGCGGCTGATCCTCGCGGTGAGCAAGACGGTGACTGACCTCGAGCGCATCGGGGATGAAGCGAAGAAGATCGCGCGCATGAGCCGCGACATCCTCGCGCGCGGCTCCCGGCCTCGCAGCATGCCGGCGATCGGGCATATCTCCGAAGTCTCGCTGGGCATGCTGCGCCGCTCGCTCGACGCCTTCGCGCGCCTCGACTCCGCCGCCGCCGCGCGGGTCATCGGCGAGGATGTGGCGATCGACGAGGAGTTCCGCGGCATGCTGCGCCAGCTCATCACTTTCATGATGGAAGACCCGCGTACCATCTCCACGTCGCTGAATGTGGTGTGGGTGGCCAAGGCCTTCGAGCGCATCGGCGACCACGCCAAGAACATCGCCGAGAACGTGATCTACATCGTCAAGGGCCGCGACGTGCGCCACATTCCCCTCGCGGAGATCCAGAAGGAAGCGTTGAGCCGATGACGGCGTCGATCCTCGTCGTGGAAGACGAGCCGGCGATCCAGGAATTGATCTCGGTGGGCCTCGCCCGCAACGGCCACACGGTGCGCAGGGCGGCCACCGCGAAGGATGCCTACGACGCGGTCGTCGAGGCGCTGCCCGACGTGATCCTGCTCGACTGGATGCTCCCCGATGCCGCCGGCCCCTCGCTCGCGCGCCGGCTGCGCTCCGAGTCGCGCACGCGTGAGGTCCCGATCATCATGCTCACCGCGCGCGCCAGCGACAGCGACAAGGTCGCGGGCCTCGAGGCCGGCGCCGACGACTACGTGACCAAGCCCTTCTCGCCGCGCGAGCTCGAGGCGCGCATCCAGGCGGTGCTGCGCCGCCGCGCGCCGCAGGTTTCGAAGGAAGCGATCGAGATCGAGGGCCTCACGCTCAATCCCGCCACGCGCGCGGTCACCGGCTCGGGGCGAACGCTCAAGATGGGGCCGACCGAGTTCGAGCTGCTGCACTTCTTCATGACCCACACCGACCGGGTTTACGGGCGCTCGCAGATCCTCGACCAGGTGTGGGGAGACCACGTGTTCATCGAGGACCGGACCGTCGACGTCCACATCCGCCGGCTGCGCGAAGCGCTTTCTCCGAGCGGCCACGACGACTTGATCGAGACGGTGCGCGGGGCGGGATACCGGTTCCTCTCATCGCGCTAGACTCGGCGCCTATGGCCGATTCTCGCATCGCCTCCCGCGTGGCCCTGAGCCTGCTGGCTCTCGCCGTGGCCGCGGGCATTTCGGCGGCGATCGGAATCGAAACCGATCCGCAGTGGGGATGGGCTTCGTTCGCCGCAATGCTCCTCATCGCCTTGCTGCATCACCTGCGCCAGCTGCTGCTGCTCGGGCGCTGGCTCGAGCGCGGCGAGGCGCCCGAGGGCCATCGCGCCACGGGCGTGTGGGACGAGCTCCACGCGCTGCTGCACCGCTCGAGGCGCGAGGCCGCGAAGCGCGAGGCGGAGCTGGCCGACAGCGTGGCGCGCTGGCGCGCCGCCGCGCGCGCCCTTCCCGACGGTGTTGTCATCCTCGACGAGGATCGCATCGCGTGGTGCAACGACACGGCACGCGACCATTTCCAGATCGATCTCGCGCAGGACACCGAGCGGCCCTTCACGCACCTGGTGCGCATCCCGGAGTTCGTCGCCTACCAGGAGGCGGGCGACTACTCGCGGCCCATGGCACTCCGCCCCCCCGACGCGCCGGATCGCGTGCTCTCGGTGCAGATCGTTCGCTACGGAGAGGGGCAGTGCCTGGTGCTCTCGCGCGACATCACGCGCTTCGAGAAGCTCGAGACGATGCGCCGCGAGTTCGTCGCCAACGTCTCGCACGAGCTGCGTACCCCGCTCACGGTGGTCGCCGGATTCCTCGAGACGCTGCGCGATGAGACCGACCCGGCCGCGGCACAGCACTACATCGACCTCATGGCGGAGCAATCGCTGCGCATGCAGCGCCTGGTGGAAGACCTGCTCACGCTCTCGTCGCTCGAGTCCTCGCCCCCGCCGCCGATGGAGGAGGCGATCGACATGGCCGCACTCCTCCAGCGGCTCGGCGCGGAGGCGCGGGCGCTCTCGGGCGGGCGGCACCGCATCGAGGTGCAGGGCGAGGCTTCGCCCAACCTTCTCGGCAGCGAGAACGAGCTCGCGAGCGCCTTCAGCAACCTCGTGAGCAACGCCATCCGGTATACCCCCGAAGGGGGCGCGGTGCGAATGCGCTGGCATGCGACCGACGAGGGTGCGGCATTCGACGTTGAGGACACCGGCATCGGCATCGCGCCCGAGCACATTCCGCGGCTTACCGAGCGCTTCTACCGCGTCGACCGGGGCAGGTCGCGCGAGACGGGCGGCACCGGGCTGGGGCTCGCGATCGTCAAGCACGCCCTCGGGCGCCATGGCGCGACGCTCGCCATCACCAGCACGCCGGGCGAGGGGAGCCGATTCATCGCGCGCTTCAGCGGGCCGCGGGTGCGCGCCGGGCTCCCCGTACCCTCTCCCCGGCCCTCTGCTGATTAACCCTGCCCCAAAGGGGACCCCGGGGAGAGGGAGAACACCATCAACCGAAGCGGCCGGTGATGTAGTCCTCGGTCGCCTGCTTGCCGGGCTTGAGGAAGATCTGGTCGGTCTCGCCGAACTCGATCAGCTCGCCCAGGTACATGTACGCGGTGTAGTCGGAGACGCGCGCGGCCTGCTGCATGTTGTGCGTCACGATCACCACCGTGTAATCCTCCTTCAGCTCCGTGATGAGCTCCTCGATCTTGTCGGTGGAGATGGGATCCAACGCCGAGCACGGCTCGTCGAGCAGCAGGATCTCGGGGCGCACCGCGATGCCGCGCGCGATGCACAGGCGCTGCTGCTGGCCGCCGGAGAGACTGTGGCCGCTCTGGTTCAGGATATCCTTCACTTCCTTCCAGAGCGCGGCCTTGGTGAGCGCCCACTCGACCCGCTCGTCCATGCGCGCGCGCGGCAGGTCCTCGAAGAGCTTCACGCCGAAGGCGATGTTGTCGTAGATCGACATCGGGAAGGGCGTGGGCTTCTGGAACACCATGCCGATCCTGGCGCGGATGATGGAGACGTCCTGGCGCGAGGTGAGGATGTTCTCGCCTCCCATGAGGATCTCGCCCTCGGCGCGCTGCTCGGGGTAAAGCTCGAACATGCGGTTGAAGGTTCGCAGGAGCGTCGACTTGCCGCATCCCGACGGACCGATGACGGCCGTCACGCGCTTCTCGGGGATCTCGAGGTTCACGCGCTTCAACGCATGGAAGCTGCCGTAGTAGAAGTTCAAGTTGCGCACCTGCAGCTTCGGCGGCGAAACCGGCACGGCCTTTCTCTCGGGGATGGAAACGATGGCGGACATGGCGGCTATTTGCGGGAGAAGAGCGCGCGCGCGGCGATGTTGATGCCGAGCACGAGGAGGGTGATCAGCGCCGCCCCGCCCCACGCGAGGCGATGCCAGTCCTCGTAGGGGATCATCGCGAACTGGAAGATCACCACCGGGAGGTTGGCCATCGGCCGGTTCATGTCGCCGGACCAGAATTGGTTGTTCAAGGCGGTGAAGAGCAGCGGCGCGGTCTCCCCGGCGATGCGCGCGATCGCCAGCAGCACGCCGGTGACGATGCCCGCGCGCGCGGCGCGGTAGGAGACGAGCGTGATCATCTTCCACGACGGGCAGCCGAGCGCCGCCGCCGCCTCGCGCAGGCTGTTGGGCACGAGTTTCAGCATGTCGTCGGTGGTGCGCACCACGACCGGGATCACGATGATCGCGAGCGCGATCGCCCCGGCCCAGCCGGAGAAGTGCCCGACCTTCGCCACGTACACCGCGTAGACGAAGAGCCCGATCACGATCGAGGGCGCGGAAAGCAGCACGTCGTTGATGAAACGCGTCGCAGGTGCCAACCAGCCGCGCTGCCCGTACTCGGCGAGATAGGTTCCGGCGAGGATTCCGATCGGCGTGCCGATGAGCGTGCCCGCGCCCGCCATGAGCACGCTGCCGTAGATGGCGTTGGCGAGGCCGCCGTCGCCCCCCGGGGGCGGCGTCATCTGCGTGAAGAGAGACGGCCGCAGCAGCGCCCCTGCGCCCTCCCAGAGCAGCACGCCGATGATCCACGCGAGCCAGAAGAGCCCGAAGCCGAGCGCCAGCGTGGACACGGCCATCATCACCTTGTTC
The DNA here is from genome assembly GCA_041476125.1 of Usitatibacter sp. Lineage (GTDB taxonomy): Bacteria > Pseudomonadota > Gammaproteobacteria > Burkholderiales > Usitatibacteraceae > Usitatibacter. The sequence goes on from JBGOST010000038.1 coordinate 9,358, forward strand.
ATGCGCCGGCGGCGGCGATAGGTGGGGTTGGCGGCGGAAACCGGATTCGCGCTCACGTGCGCGCTCCTTCGCGTTTCGAAAGCTGCAGGAGCAGGAGCTTGGAGAGTGCCAGCACGATGGTGGTGATGAGGAAGAGGATCAGCCCCAGCTCGATCAGCGCCGAGGTGTAGAGGTCGCCGACCGCCTCGGTGAACTCGTTGGCGATGGTGGCCGAGATCGTGGTGCCCGGCGCGATGATCGAGGCCGACACCTTGTGGGCGTTGCCGATGACGAAGGTCACCGCCATGGTTTCGCCCAAGGCGCGGCCGAGCCCGAGCATGACGCCGCCGATGACGCCGACTTTCGTGAAAGGCAGCACCACGCGCCAGACGACTTCCCACGTCGTCGAGCCCAGCCCGTAAGCCGACTCCTTGAGCATGGGCGGCACGATCTCGAAGACGTCGCGCATCACGGCGGCGATGAAGGGGATCACCATCACCGCGAGGATGATGCCCGCTGCGAGGATGCCGATGCCCATCGGCGGGCCCGAGACGAGCATGCCGAGGCCCGGGATCGCGCCGATCGACTTGGCGATGAGGGGCTGGACGTACTGCTGGAAAAGAGGCGCGAATACGAACAGGCCCCACATGCCATAGATGATGCTGGGGATGGCCGCGAGCATTTCGATGGCGGTGCCCAGCGGACGGCGCAGCCAAACGGGCGAGAGCTCGGTGAGGAAGATCGCGAT
>JBGOST010000039.1:0-9982 GCA_041476125.1 Usitatibacter sp.
CCTGGCCCTGCCCGGTGAAGTACTGCGTCACCTTGGGCAGCGCCGCGTTGTAGGCCTCGCGCAACGAAGGTGAGTTGACCACCGCGTTCAAATGGTTCACCTGCGTCCAGACGCGGGCGAGCCTCTCGTTGGCGTCGTCGAGCGGCTCGACGAAGCTCTCCCAGGTGGGGCTCGCGTCGCGGGCGGCGAGGCGCTCGATCGCGAGGCGGCCCGCGGCGATGAGCTCGTCGACGGCGGGGCCGACGTGCTCGGGGCGGACCGCGGAAAATTGCGGCAGTCGTGAGAAGTCGAGGAGGGGATTCGTCATCGCGTGCGACGCAAGGGACTTCCGGTTGAGAAAAGGCCGCGCTACGCGACGTGGACGGTGCGCCCGCCGACGATCGTGCGCACCACCCGCGCGGTGAGCTCCAGCCCCTGGAAAGGGGTGTTCTTGCCCTGGCTCGCGAGCGTCGCCGGCTGCACGATCCAGGACTTGCCCGGATCGTAGAGACAGATGTCCGCCGGCGATCCGACTTCGAGCGTGCCGGCATTGACCCCGAGGATGCGCGCCGCGCGATGCGTCACCGCACCAAGCGCCTCGACGGGTTTCAATCCCACCTCGCGCCCCCATTGGAGTGTGAGCGGCAGGAGGAGTTCGAGCCCGGTCGCCCCGGGCTCGGCCTCGGCGAAGGGCACCTGCTTCGCGTCGTCGTCGACCGGCGTGTGATCGGAGCACACCGCGTCGATGATTCCTTCGGCCAACGCGTGCCGCAGGCGTTCGCGGTCGCTCGGGTCGCGCAACGGCGGGGAAAGATTGCACTGCGCGTCGAAGTCGCCGATGTCGCGGTCGCACAGGTGCAGGTGATGGATGCCGACGTCGCAGGTGACCGCCGCCCCGCGCGCCTTCGCTTCGGCGATGAGGGCCACGCCCGCCGCGCTGGAAAGCCGCGCCAAGTGAACGCGGGCGCCGGTGTCGGCCATGAGCTCGAGGATGGTGCGCAGCGCGATCGTCTCGGCGATGACGGGGATCGGAGCCAGCCCGAGGCGCGTGGCGACCTCGCCCTCGTGGGCAACCCCGCCGAATGCGAGCGCCGCATCCTGCGGCCGCAACCAGACCGTGAAGCCAAAGGTGGCCGCGTACTTGAGGGCGTGCCAAAGAGTGGATGAGCTCGGCAGTGCGGCGTTGCCCTGCGTGAAGCCGACGCACCCGGCTTGCGCGAGCTGCGCCATCTCCGCGAGCCTCTCGCCCTTCAGTCCCAAGGTGAGGGCGCCCAGCGGATACACGCGCGCGGTGTCGAGGCTCGCCGCGCGCCGCGTGAGCATCTCGACCAGCCCCGGCTCGTCGAGCGGCGGGTCGGTGTCGGGAGGGCACGCGAGCGTGGTGACCCCGCCCGCGACGGCCGCGCGCATCTCGGATTCGAGGGTCGCCTTGTACTCGAAGCCGGGCTCGCGCAACCGCGCCGACAGGTCGACGAGGCCCGGGCACGCCACGAGTCCCTTGGCCTCGAGGGTCTCGTCGGCGCGAAATCCGCCCGGCACCTTGCCCACGCCGGCGATCTTCCCGTCCGCCACGCAGATCGATCCCACCTCGTCGCGCTTCGAGGCGGGATCGATGATCCTCGCGCCCTTGATCTCGAGTTTCGCGTGGCTCATCGAGATGGCCATCTCACCGGGACCGCTTCTTCATTGGGACCCAAGCATAGACATCACCGCCATGCGCACCGCGATTCCGAAGGTGACCTGGGGAAGGATCACGCTCTGCCTGCCGTCGGCCACGGTGGAGTCGATTTCCACGCCGCGGTTCATCGGTCCCGGGTGCATCACGATCGCATCGGGCTTGGCGGCCGCGAGCTTCTCGGCGGTGAGGCCGTAGCACTTGAAGAACTCCTCCGCCGAAGGCAGCAGGGCGCCGTTCATGCGCTCGTTCTGCAGCCGCAGCATGATCACCACGTCGCAGCCGCGGATGCCCTCGGCCATGTCGTTGCAGACGCGCACGCCGAGGCGCTCGACCGCGCGCGGGATGAGCGTCTTGGGGCCGACCACGCGCAGGTCCGGAACCCCGAGCGTCTTGAGGGCATGGATCTGGGAACGCGCCACTCGCGAGTGCAGCACGTCGCCGACGATCGCCACCGTGAGCGCCGAGAAATCCTTCTTGTAGTGGCGGATGGTGTACATGTCGAGCAGGCCCTGCGTCGGGTGCGCGTGACGCCCGTCGCCCGCGTTGATCACGGCTACCCCCGGCTTCACGTGCTTCGCGATGAGGTGCGCGGCTCCCGACTGCGAATGGCGCACGACGAACATGTCGGCGTCCATCGCCTGCAGGTTGTACACGGTGTCGAGCAGCGTCTCGCCCTTGGAGGTGGAGGAGACGCCGACGTTGAGGTTGATGACGTCGGCCGAGAGGCGCTTGGCGGCGATCTCGAAAGTGGTGCGCGTCCGTGTCGACCCTTCGAAGAAGACGTTGAAGATCGACTTGCCGCGCAGGATCGGGACCTTCTTCACCTCGCGCTCGCTCACCGACACGAACTGGTCCGCGGTGTCGAGGACATGGCGGATCAGCTCCGCGCTCAGCCCCTCGGTGGTGAGCAGATGGCGCAGCTTGCCGTCGGCGCCGACCTGCAGGCTCGCCTTGGGGTTCAGGGTCATGGGCGCTTCACCGCCGCCAGCCGCAGGCGGCCGTTGTCGTTCGACAGGACCAGGTCCTCGTCGGCGTTCACGTCGATGCGCGCGCCGAGGAAGTCGGGAGAGATCGGCAGCTCGCGGCCATCGCGTTCGGCGAGCACGGCAAGGCGTACCACGCGCGGCCGGCCGAAATCGAAGAGCTCGTTCAACGCCGCGCGGATGGTGCGTCCCGTGTGCAGCACGTCGTCGACCAGGATCACCTCGCGTCCGTCGACGGGAAACGGAATCTGGCTGCGCCGCGATTCGCGGTGCAGCCCGATGCGGCCGAAGTCGTCGCGATGCAGGGTCACGGCGAGGAACCCGAGCGGGGCGGCGAGGCCGAGCGCGCGATGCAGCCTCTCGGCGATCCACGCGCCTCCGGTGTAGATGCCGATCAACGCGGCGTCGGGCGCGATCTTGCCGCGCATCTGCTCGGCCATCGCGCGCACCAGGTTTTCGGGATCAGGCAGCGACATGGGGGTGCCCGCCGGGATCGTCGAGGAAGCTCTGCAGGATGAGCGTCGCGGCGAGCGCATCGATCCGCGCGCCTTTCTGCCCGCGGGACTTGCTGCGCGCCTGCGACTCGCGCAAGTCCTGCTCGGCGATCGCCGAGGTGAGCGTCTCGTCGACCATCACGACCGGCAGCCGGTAACGCGCGAGGAGACGGCGCGCGAACTTGCCCGCCAGCTTCGCGATCGCATGCTCGGAGCCGTCGGCGTGATGCGGCTCGCCCACGACGAAGGCGACGGGGCGCCATTCTTCGACGACCCTGTCGATCTCGCGCCAGCGCGCCTCGTTGGCGATCGCATCGATGGCGCCGAGGGGATTGGCGATGCGCGTCGCGGTCTCGCCCACCGCGAACCCGATGCGCTTCTCGCCGTAATCGAATCCGATGACCGTGCCGGAAACGCTTCCGGTATCCGGGCCGCGACCCTGTGGCATGGGGCGGGCGCCGGGCGCGGGCATCACGCGTGTCCCGCCTCCTCGGAGAGGTTGGCGGCATTGACGCCGAGCGCCTGCATCGCCGCGTCGTAGCGCGCCTCGGGCGGCACGCTGAAGAGCAAGTCGATGTCGGCGCGCACGGTGAGCCAGCCGTTGCGCAGGATCTCGTCCTCGAGCTGCCCCGGCGCCCAGCCGGCGTAGCCCAGCGCCACCAGCTGCTGGCGCGGGCCCGCGCCCGCGGCCATCGCCTCGAGGATGTCGCGCGAGGTGGTGAGCCCGATCTCGCCCACGGGCAGCGTGGACTTCCACGTTCCCACCGGCCGGTGCAGCACGAAGCCGTGGTCGAACTGCACCGGGCCGCCGAAGAAGACGCGTTGCTCGGAAAGCGGCGAATCCTCGAGCGGAATCTCGACCTGGCGGAAGAGCGCGGCCAGCGTCACGTCGATGGGGCGGTTCACCACGATTCCCAGCGCCCCGCGCTCGTTGTGCTCGCAGACGAAGGTGAGGGTTCGGGAGAAATTCGGGTCCGACATCGCCGGCATGGCGATGAGGAAGTGGCTGGTGAGATTGATCGTTTGCATTGGCCACCGGTCGCCCATTTTAATCCTTCGCGGCCCCGGGCTCAAATGCGTGCGGATCCTGCGGCCCGGGGGCCGGATCGCCGCGCTTGTGTCAACCGAACGCTCGGTATCGTTTTTCGATACTACGCAGTTCCGTTGTTGCAAACCAAGCCGGCGTTCGCATACTGCGCCCGTGGCATGTGCCACGACATCGGAGCGATCCATGAGATGCAGTCACGTCCTGCTGGGCTCGGCGTTGCTTTTCGCGATGGTCCCGATTGCGCATGCCGACGGAGTCGCCGATTGTTTCCCGATGTGCCCCGAGCCCGCGCTAGCGGAGCCCGGAAAATCTCCCGATCCGTGCGCCCACGCCATTGTGCGCGACGTGGCGCGCGCCGACCGCGAGCTCGCTCCGATCAAGAAGGTGCTCGGCGCGGTGACCAATCCCGTGGGCTTCGCGCTCGAGCAGGTCGACCATCACGTCGTGCACATCCCGCCGTGGGTGGGATACGCCGTGAATCCGCGCGGTGCGATTCGCACGCTGGTGATGGACCGTGTCCGCCGGGAAGCGAAGAAGGCGGTCGGCCTAGAAAACGGTTGCGCCGATACCGGTGGCGCGGAAGCGGCGATCGGGTGAGGCGCTATTCCGCGAGCACCTGGTCCGACCGGGTGAAGGTCCAGGTGCGCGTGATGTGCAGGATGTCGGTATCGGAGCGAATATTGTCGGGAAAGCGGTCGAAGGGAGCGGCGAGGCGGACGATGCGGATCGCGGCCTGGTCGAGAAAGCGATACCCCGAGGAGCGGTTGATCTCGACCGACTCGACCTCGCCGTCGGCCTTGATGGCGACCGTGAGCTGCAGGGAGCCGTAGATCTTGCGCGCCTTGGCCTCCTCCGGGTAGTTGAGGTTGCCGATGCGCTCGACCTTCACGCGCCAGCTGTCGACGTAATGCGCGAAGCGGTATTCCTGCGCGCGCGCGCCGATGAACTTGCGCTTGGGACGTTCCTGGTAGGCCTGGAAGTCGCGCCGGATCTGCGCCTCGAGGCGCTCGATTTCCAGGCTCTTCTCGATCACGTCGCGTGCATCGACGTTGGGCTTCGCCGCGCCCTGGGCGGCCGGCTCGGCCAGGTCGACGGTCGCCTTCGACTTGGCTTGCGTCATGAGCTCCCGAGCCTCGGCCTGAAGCTGCTTCACGCGCGATTCGGCCGCCCGGAGCTCCTGGCTCGGGTCGCGCGGGTCCATGGCCGGGAAGGGGCTTCGAGCGCGCACCTTCTGGTCGGTGTTGCCGCCGCCGTCGAGATTCGCCTGCGCGAGGGCATCCGCCTTCTGGGGGCGCGTTGCGCTCTTCGAATTCACCAGCACGACATCCATCGTGTTGTGCGGCGCGTCCCAGCGGGGCGGGAACGGGATCTTGAAGCCCACGCCGATGATGACGAAGAGATGGAACGCGATCGACGCGAGGACCGCCACCTGCATCGAGGCGACGAGTCCGAAGCGTTCGAGCAAAAAGTCGGAGAAGGAGACGAGAGCGTCGGGGGAAGGCTGCCTCAACTCCATCGGCAGGTGCTACGGCTGTCGTTCAGGGCTCGGCATGAACGGGAATTGTAGCGGGTTCTTTCCCCGAGTAGCGCGCCAGAACGTTCACTTCCCAGAAGTCGATTTCGCCGAAAACCACGCGCACGCGCTCCCCGGGGGCGGTGCTCGGCAGGCCGATGCAGCGGCAAACGAGCGGCAAGCCCTCGATGCGCACCAGCTCGTCGCGAATCACCGTCGCCGGCGAAGACTCGATGCCCTCCTGCTGGAGGTACTTCAAGCACCAGTAGCGCTCGAGCAGGCGCTGGTGCTCGGCGTAGGCGTCGTAGGCGGTCTCGAAGTCGCGGGCCGCGCCGGCAAGCTCCTCGCGCGAGTAGGCCGGGCTCTCGCCGCGCAGCAGTGCGGCGAGCTGGCGTTGGTTGGCGAGGTCGCAGTAGCGGCGCAACGGCGAGCTCGCCCATGCGTAGTGCGACACGCCGAGCCATTCATGCGCGCCGGGCTCGACTTCCATGCGCGTCTTCGCGGCCTTCTGGTTGCGGTAGATGGCATCGAAGCCGCGGTCGGCAAGGAGCCTTCCCCACGTCGAGTTCACATGGATCATGAGCTCGGATACGAGCGTGTCCACCGGGGTACCGCGCTGCCTCGGCTCGATCGCTACGCGGCCGCCCGCCACGCGAAAGTTGTAATCGGGCCGGTCGCTCCGCTCCTCGCCCGCCCCGCGCAGGACTTTCAGCGAGCGCGCGAGCCGCCACAGGATGAGGAGCTCGTCGCCGTGCGGCCCCGTGATGCGCCCCGCGGCGATGCTCGCGTCGTTCAGGCGCGCGTCGAGCTCGGTGAGCCGCAGGTTGTCCGCGATCGTGAGCCATTCGAGGCGCGACTCCGACTCGCGCACCTCCATGCTCACGGCGTCGACGGTAAGGTAGAGAGAGGCGGCCGCCACGCGTCTGCCCTGCGCCAGGGTGGCTCGCTCGACCGCCTCGGCCGGAAGCATCGTGATCTTGCCGGCGGGGAAATACACCGTCGATAGGCGCTCGCGCGCGACCGCCTCGAGGGGATGCTCGCGCCCGAAGTAGAGCGCCGGGGCGGCGATGTGCACGCCGATGCGCAGCGTCGCGTCGTCGCGGCGCTCGACCGAGAAAGCATCGTCGATCTCGGTGGTCTCCTCGTCGTCGATGGAGAAAGCGCTCGTCGGCGCCTCGGCGAGTCCCACGGGATCGTCGAGCGCGGCCACCGGCGCGAAACCCAGGCCGCGAGCGAAGAACTCGAACGCGAAGCGGCGCAGGAAGAAATCCTCGGGCCCCGAAAGCGCTCCCGCCCCGGCGAGCAGGCGCTGCGGCGACAGGCCGGCGGCCGCCGCGGCCTGGTCCAGCGAGCGCCACTCGAGGCTCATCTTGTCGGGCTTGAAAAGCAGCGCGTCGAGCCGCGAAGCGAGCGCCTCGGGCACGCGGCCGGCGGCGAGCTCCAGGGCCCACGCGTCCACCTGCTCCTGCGCGCGGCGCTTCTTCTCGGCGCCCGCAAGGGCGGCCTTCAGGTTTTCCGCGGGCGCAGCCTGGTAGCGCCCCTTGCCGCGCTTGTAGAAGTACATGGGGTGGGCGTGCAGCGCGAGGGCCACGGCCGTGGCCTCCTGGGGCTTGGGCGCGCGGCCGAAATACTCGCGCGCGAGCGCGTCGAAGGAGAACTCGTCGCCGCCGCACACTTCCCAGAGGAACTGCGGATCGATCGGAGAGGCGATCGCCTGCGCTTCGGGCATGAATCCGGTGAGCGATTGCCCGTCGAAGCGCAGCAGGATCGCCGCGGCTTTCACCTTGGAGCGCTTGCCGTGCGCCGCTTCCACCTGGAGCGAGGCTGCGGCCTCGGCGAGGATGGTGCCGACGCGAAACACCCCCTCCTCCTCGAAGAGGACCTGTTTCATGTCGCCGCCCACTCGACCAGCTCGGGCACGTGCTCCGCAAAGGAGACGAGCGAGTGGTCGCCGCCCCGCACGATGGTGTGAAGGGCGTCGCGGTAGAACGCGACCGCATCGCGGTAGTCGAGGACGACGTCGCCCGTCTCGACGAAAAGCCAATAGCGCCCCGGAAGGGTGATCGCCGCCGGATCGAGGTCGCGCAGCTCGGCGACGTGCTCCTGCGTGAGCTCGAACGCTTCGCCGGTGTACATGTTTCGCTGCGGACCGAGGTAGCGCGCGAAATGCGTGTGCGGATGCACCGCGGGATTGAGCAGCGCGGCGCGGCAGCCGAGCCGCTCGGCCACCACGGTCGCGTAGAAGCCGCCGAGCGAGCTTCCCACGAGCGTGAGGTCCGCGCCCGGGAGCGCGCCGCAAACTTCCACGATCTGCGTGACGGCGCGTTTGGGGCGATGGTGCAGCGCGGGCACGAGGTAGTCGATGCCCGTGACGCAGTTCTTCACGTAGTCCCCGAGCATCACGGCTTTCTTCGATTGCGGCGAGCTGATGAAACCGTGGAGATAGACGATCGTCTTCAAAGGGTGAGGCTGCCGCGGCCCAGCTCGATCACCTGCCCGCCGACGTGGACCGCCCCGCCTTTCACCGACAAGTAGAGAGTCGAGGGCCGGTTCACGGCCTCGCCCTGCGAAACGATGCGCTCGACATCCTTGCCGGGGTGGATCACGCAGAACCAGCCGCCCAGGTTGGCGCACGCCGAGCCGGTGGCGGGATCCTCGAGGAGCGCCGGGCCGTTGGGAAAGAAGAACCGCGCCTCGACCTTCTCGCCGTCGTCGAAGAACACGTAGGCCTGGCCCTGGCCGTGCTCGCTCTTCAGCCGCGAGAAGATATCGGCACGCGGGCTCGCCCGGCGAACCGCGTCGGCGCTGGCGAGCGGGACGATGAGCTGCTCCCTGCCCACGCTCACCCACATCGGCCACTGCGCCATGTCGCCGGCCTCGAGCCCGAGGATCTCGGCGAGCTCTTCACGAGTGTGCGGCACCGCCCGGGCGCGCGGCGCGTTCGCCGCGAGCGTCCAGCGATCGCCCTTTGCGCTCACCGCAATGACGCCCGCCTTCATTTCCAGGGTGATCGAGTCTGCGCTTCGCATCAGATCGCGGACGACGTGCGCCGTCCCCAGCGTCGGATGGCCCGCGAAGGGCATCTCGTAGGCGGGCGTGAAGATGCGCACCCGCGCGCTCGCCTTTTCGGAAGGCAGGATGAAGGTCGTCTCCGAGAGATTGAATTGCCGCGCCAGCGCCTGTTGCGTCGCGTCGTCCAGGCCGCGGCCATTCTCGAAGACGCACAGCGGATTTCCGGTGAGGCGGCCCTCGCGCGCGAAGACGTTGAGGATGCGGTAGGTGTAGGAGGCCATGGTCTAGGCGGCCGGAGCCTGCGCGGAGCGCCGCGCGAGGCGCGCGAGGAGCTTGTCGAGCACGCCGCCGAAGCCGCCGTTCGACATCACGATCACGCGGTCGCCGGGCTGCAGCACGCGGCACAAATCATCGACGAGCTGCGCGATGTCGTGGTGGACCGTCGCGCGCGTGCCCAGGGGTGCCAACGCCTGGGCGGGCTCCCAGCCGATGTCGTGCGCGCAGCAGTAGACGAGGTCGGCGCCCGCAAGGGCGCGCGCGAGCCGCTCCTGCATGCGGCCGAGCTTCATCGTGTTGGAGCGCGGCTCGAACACCGCGACGATGCGCGCGTCTCCCACGCGCGTGCGCAGGCCCGCGATGGTGGTCTCGAATGCGGTGGGATGGTGGGCGAAATCGTCGTAGACGCTGATGCCCTGCGCCGTGCCGCGCAACTCCATGCGGCGCTTCACGCCCTCGAAGCGGCCCAGGGCCTCGATGGCCGCCTTCACGCCCACGCCGGCAAAGCGCGCGGCGGCGAGCGCGGCGAGCGCGTTGGAGCGGTTGTGCTCCCCCATGAGGGGCCAGCGCACCGTGCCCTGCTTGGCGCCCGCCACGACGACGTCGAAGGAATCGTCGGGATGAACGCTCCCCACGCTCCATTCGTGGCCCGCCCCGAAGCGCTCGACCCGGGTCCACGCGCCGCGCGCGAGCACGCGCTCGAGCGCCGCGTCCTGCCCGTTCACGACGAGCAGGCCTTGCGCCGGGACAATGCGCACCAGGTGGTGGAACTGGGTCTCGATTGCGGCCAGGTCGGGAAAGATGTCGGCGTGGTCGTACTCGAGGTTGCAGAGCACCACCGTGCGCGGGCGGTACCAGACGAACTTGGAGCGCTTGTCGAAGAAGGCCGTGTCGTACTCGTCGGCCTCGATCACGAAGAACGGCGAATCGGTCACGCGCGCCGACATGTTGAAGTTGAGCGCGATGCCGCCGATGAGGAAGCAGGGGTCGAGGCCGGCG
>JBGOST010000040.1:0-9830 GCA_041476125.1 Usitatibacter sp.
CCGGTGCTCTACAAATCCACCCCGGAGGGCGCGCGCGAGTTCCTCGTGCCCTCCCGAATCCACGACGGCCAGTTCTACGCGCTCCCCCAATCGCCGCAGCTCTTCAAGCAGCTGCTGATGGTGTCGGGCTTCGACCGCTACTACCAGATCGTGAAGTGCTTCCGTGACGAGGACCTGAGGGCCGACCGCCAGCCCGAGTTCACGCAGATCGACATCGAGACCTCGTTTCTCTCCGAGCGCGAGATCCAGGACCTGATGGAGGGCCTGGTGCGCAGCGTCTTCCGCGAGGTCCTCGGCGTGGACCTTCCCGCTTTCCCGCGCCTCACGTACGCGCAGGCCACTTCGCGCTACGGCAGCGACAAGCCCGACCTGCGCGTGAAGCTCGAGCTTACCGAGCTCACCGACGTCGTGAAGGACGCGGGCTTCAAGGTGTTCAAGGCGGCCGCCGCGCTGAAGGACGGTCGCGTCGCCGCGCTGCGCGTCCCGGGCGGCGGCACGGCCTTCACCCGCAAGGAACTCGACGACCTGGCGCCCTTCGTCGCGATCTACGGCGCCAAGGGGCTCGCCTACATCCGCGTGAACGATCCTTCCAAGCCGAACGAGGAGGGGCTGCAGTCGCCGATCGTGAAGTTCCTCTCCGCGGAGATCCTCGGCGAGATCCTGAAGCGCACGGGTGCCGCCGCGGGCGACGTGATTTTCTTCGGCGCCGACCGCCGCAAGGTGGTGAACGACGCGCTCGGGGCGCTGCGCATGAAGGTCGGGCACGAGAAAGGCCACGCCGAGCCGGGCTGGAAGCCGTGCTGGGTCGTGGATTTCCCGGCCTACGAGTACGACGAGGAGCAGCAGCGCTGGGGCGCGGCGCACCATCCGTTCACCAGCCCCAAGGAAGAGCACTATGAATTCATGGAAAGCGATCCCGGCAAGGTGCTCGCACAGGCTTACGACATCGCGCTGAACGGCTGGGAGATCGGCGGCGGCTCGGTGCGGATCCACCGCCCCGAGATCCAGGCGCGGCAGTTCAAGGTGCTCGGCATCGCGGAGGAGGAGCAGCGCATGAAGTTCGGCTTTCTCCTCGACGCGCTCGCCTACGGGGCGCCGCCCCACGGTGGCATCGCTTTCGGCTTCGACCGGATGGTGGCCCTGATGGCGGGCGTGGAGCAGATCCGCGACGTGATCGCGTTCCCCAAGACGCAACGCGGCCAGGACCTGATGGTCGACACGCCCACGCCGGTGAGTGAAAAGCAGCTGCGCGATTTGCACCTGAAGCTGCGCAACCCCACTACACCTTGATCCCGTGGCCGCGAAGCGCCGTCAGGGAATCGAACACTAAACGCAGATGAACGCCGCCAATGAATTTCCCCCTCTCCCTTGGGAGAGGGCCGGGGAGAGGGTCACAAGATGCCCGTCGCGTTGATCGCCCACGGGGGCGCCGGCAACTGGCGTCCAGGATCCGAGAAAGACGCCGTCGAGGGAATGAAGGCGGCGGTGCAGAAGGGTCGCGCGATCCTGCTCGCGGGGGGCTCGGCGCTGGACGCGGTGTGCGCCACCGTCGTCGATCTCGAAGACAACCCGATCTACAATGCGGGCACTGGCGCGGTCCTCAATTTCGACGGCTTCTGCGAGCTCGACGCGTGCGTGATGGAAAGCCGCGGCGCTCGCGCGGGCGCGGTGGCGGCGTTGCAGCGTGTGCGCAATCCCGTCCTGGTCGCGCGCAAGGTGATGGAGGAAACCGATCACGTGATGCTCGCGGGCGAAGGCGCGCAGCGCTTCGCCCGCGTGATGGGATTCCCCGACCACGATCCGGTCACGCCCGCGCGCAAGGTCGATTGGGAAGACAAGCGCAAGCGCATCGACGAAGTGCTCGGCAAGCACAGCCTGCGCATGCGCCGCTTCCTGAAGGAGCATCCCGAATACGCGGGCGGAACCGTCGGCGCGGCCGCGGTCGATGCGGCCGGCGTGCTCGCCGCGGCCACTTCGACGGGCGGGGTCACGATGAAGCTGGTGGGCCGCGTCGGGGACTCTCCACTTCCCGGAGCGGGCAACTACGCCTCCGGCTACGTCGCCGCTTCGGCCACGGGAACGGGCGAATACGTGATGCGCTCGCTCGCCACCCGCGCGATCTCGGAAGGGGTCGAGCGGGGGGCCCCCCTTCCCCGCGCCATGCGGGAGGTCCTCGACCAGCTCGGGCGCGACTACGATGCCGACGTGGGCGTGGTGGCGGTCGACAGCTCCGGCACGCCGTTCGCGGTGCACCGCACGCGCGACATGCCGCACGCGTACTTCTCCGGCGTCTCGGAAGTCGCTTCCCTGATGCGCGTGTAGGGCCCGTGCCCGCGCCGTACAAGATTCCGGTCTCCACGCTCGTGGTCATCCATACGCCGGGGCTGGAGGCGCTGCTGCTCGAGAGAGCCGATCATCCCGGCTTCTGGCAATCGGTCACCGGCAGCCAGCACGAGGGGGAGACATTGCGCGAGACCGCCATCCGCGAAGTGGGCGAAGAGACCGGGATCGACGCTGCGCGCTACCCGCTCGAGGAATGGAACTTGCAGAACGTCTTCGAAATCTATCCTGTGTGGCGCCACCGTTTCGCGCCCGGCGTGACGCACAATACGGAGCACGTCTTCGGCCTGGAAGTCCCCGGGCCATTGCCGGTCCAGGTCGCGCCGCGGGAGCACCTCGCCGCGATCTGGCTGCCGTGGGACGAGGCCGCCGGGCGCGTCTTCTCCTGGAGCAACCGAAAGGCCCTGTTGATGCTTCCCGAAAGAAAACGCGCATGACCATGGCCCGGCCGAAGGCCCTCACCGTCGTCACCTACAACATCCACAAGGGCCTGTCGCAGTTCAACAAGCGCGTGGTGCTGCACGAGATCCGCGACCGCCTGAAATCCCTCGGGTCGGACGTCGCGTTCCTGCAGGAAGTCCAGGGAAGACACGAGAGCTACGCGCGCCGCCATGTCACCTGGCCCGCTGCCGAGCAGCACGAGTTCCTCACGCAAGAGGGATGCCATTCGGTCTACGGCATGAATGCGGTGTACTCGGACGGCCACCACGGCAACGCCGTCGTGAGCCGCCACCCGATCTCCGGATGGGAGAACATCGACGTCTCGCACCATCCCCTGGAGAGCCGTGGCCTCTTGCACTGCGAGATCCAGGTCGAGGGTTGGAAGGAGCCGCTGCATTGCATCAACGTGCACATGGGGCTCTGGGCGCGCAGCCGCCGCTTCCAGCTCGAGTGGCTCACCGAGCGCATCCGCGCCGCCGTGCCGAAGAAGGGCCCGCTCATCGTCGCCGGCGACTTCAACGACTGGCATCGCAAGGCGAGCAACTTCCTCGAGGACGAGCTCGGCCTCTATGAGGTCTTCGAGAAGAAGGAGGGGCGCCCGGCGCGCAGCTATCCCGCGCAGATGCCGTTCTTCTCGCTCGACCGCATTTACGTGCGCGACCTGAAGGTCGAGAGCGTGCAGCGCCACAGCGGCGGGGGGTGGTCGCGCTTGTCCGACCACGTGGCGCTCGCCGCAAGGCTCTCGCGCTGACCCCTAGCGCCGTCCCTGCGCCATCGCCACGCTCTCGGGCATGCGCCGCAGCCGCCACGCGATGAGCGGGCCGGGCAGCGCGCCCAGCGCAAGCGACCACCACGCGAGTCCCCAGCACAGCGTCTCGCTCAGGTGCGCGGCGCGTGTCGCATCGAGCACCACGCCGAACACCCAGGGGCTCACGGCGCCCACTCCGAACCCGCACACGGAGCGGATCGCGTAGGCCGTGCCGAGGATGCGCGGCGGCACGACTTCGGTGAGCGCCGTCGAGTACACCGACGAGTCGCCGATCCCCGTCAGGTTGAAGAGCATCGCCACGGCCACCAGCAGCCACAGCGGCGAAGCCACGAGCCAGCCGAAGGTGAGTGAGCACGCGAGGCTCGCCAATCCCATGCCGATCATGACGGCGGTGCGGCCGCGACGGTCGGACAGCGCTCCGCCCAGCAGGCTGCCGCCCATGCTCGTGAGGTGGGTTAGGCCCGCGAGCAGCGCGCCCAGGCCGACGATGGAAGCGTTCATGGACGCGCCCTGGGCCGCGGCGACGGCGAGGAAGGCCGGCAGCCACGCCCACAGGCCGAGAAGCTCCCAGCTGTGCGCCGTGTAGGCGCCGATCACGAGCATCGCGGGGCGATTGCGCAGGACTTCCTGCATGCGTGCTCTCCATGGTTGAGGGGGCTCGCCGAGGTGCGGTTCGTCGCGAATGCCGCGCATGAGAAGGAACCCCGCGAGCGTTCCCGCGAGCGTGCCCGATGCCGCCACGCAGAGCGCGAAGCGCCATCCGCCCCAGGCCACCAGCGGGCCGCTCGCGGCCAGGCCGACCGCATAGCCGAGGGAGCCCGCGGCGAGAAACCACCCCATCGCGCGCCCGCGCGTGGCGGGAGGAAAGCGATGCGCGATGAGTGCCAGCACCGGCGTGTAGGAGCCACCGGCGAACACGCCCGCGAGCGTGTAGAGGACGAGCGCGGAAAGCGCGCCATCGGCGAACGCCGCGAAGGCCGCGGAGGCCATGCATGCCGCGACACTCATGCCGAGGAAGGTGCGGCGCGCGCCGATTCGATCCGCGAGAAGCCCCGCCGAAAAAAGCGACACCACGTAGCCGGCGTGCCATCCGCTTTGCACCAGGCCCGCCTGGCTCGCCGACATTCCCCACGCCTGCTGCAACAGCGACAGGATCGCCGCGTAGGCGACGAAGATGAACGAGAAGAAGATGCGCGCGATGCAGACGCCGGCGAGCCAGCCGCGCTCGCTCATGGGCGCACGATGTCGCGACCTGGATCGCGTCCGTAGAAGGCCTTGAGGCGCGCGCGGTACTCGCCGATGTCGAGCGTCTCGAACCCGAGGGCGCGGTGGTAGCCGAAGCGATGGCGCGATCCGGGCTTCTGCGCCGCCCAGTAGGCGCCGTCGCCGAAGAACCCCGGCGGCAGGTCGCGCACCTCGCGCACGCTGGAGGTGAGCGTGCCGTCGCGCTCCAGCGTGAATTGGACCGTGCGCGGCGCCTCGCGATCGGCGAGCTGGTTCAAGCGCTGCAGGCCGCCGTAGAAAGCGAGCCCCAGCGCGATCGCGGCGGTCGAGGTCACGATGGCGTTGGCGAGCGGCGGGACGGCCGAGCGCGCCTGGAGGATGGCGAAGGCGACCGCCATCACCGCGGTGAACGCGGCCAGCGCGAGCCACGGCTCCTCCCGGCCATACATCTGGTCGGAAACGCTCGCGTCGATGAACCAGAAGGCGGCGGCTGCGGCGGCGACGAGGAGCGCACCTTTCGTGGCGGGATTCTTCGCGAGGTCGAAGGACGCGTTGGCGCTCTTGCCGGCGCCGATGTCCTGCGGCACGTCGACGCCGCCTTCACGCAGCGCGCGCACCAGCGGCAGGAGCGAGGTATCGAACCAGTTCGATCGCCCGAGCCGGAAGTCCACGAGCGCTCGTTGGCAGCGTCGCGATTCGTCCACATCGGCCTGCCACTGCAGGGCCGAAATCCGCCGCGGGCCCCGCGGGGTCTCGAGGACCAGCTGCGCGGGCGCCAATCCGCTCTCCCATCGGGCGGCGCGGATTTCCGAGAATCCGAGCGTCCAGTCCGCATCCAGCGCCGACAAGGGCCACGGCGCGTTGCTTCGGAAGCGCAGCCCAGTCGCGTCGCACTCGAGGGTTCGGCGAGCGGAGTGGTAGACCCACAGCGCGATCGCGGCGCCGGCGACGAAGTCGAGCGCCACTTCCCAGCCACCGCGCCCTTTGGAGAGCGCGAGAATGCCCGAGGCGAGGCAGAACGCGGACGCGAGCCCGACGGCGACAAGCACCAGGGGCTGGAGCCACTCGCGCGAGCGTAGCGAGATCAGCGGTGGTTGGCGCGGTTGGCGGAGGCGCCGCGAATGAGGGTGCCCACGCCGGAGCTGGTGAGCACTTCGAGCAGCAGCGCGTGCGACACGCGCCCGTCGATGATGTGCGCGCTCTTCACGCCGTTGCGCACCGCGTCGAGGGCGCACTCGACTTTGGGCAGCATGCCGCCGGAAATCGTGCCCTCGTCGATCATCTCCTTCACCCGCTGGGAGGTGAGGCCGGTGACGACCTTGCCCTCCTTGTCGAGCACGCCGGTGGTGTTGGTGAGCAGGATCAGCTTCTCGGCGCCCAGCGTGATCGCGAGCTTGCCCGCGGCGATGTCGGCGTTGATGTTGTAGGCGGTGCCGTTCTCGTCGCTGCCGATGGGCGCGATCACGGGGATGAAGTCGCGCGAGTCGAGCAGCTGGATGATCTCGGCGTCGATGCGCACGATCTCGCCCACCAGGCCCACGTCGATCTTCTTCTTCTTGTTTTCCTTGCTCGGGATCTTGAGCTTGCGCGCGTGGATGAAGTGGCCGTCCTTGCCGGTGAGGCCGACGGCCTTGCCGCCCGCCTTGTTGATGAGCGTGACGATGTCCTGGTTGATGAGCCCGCCCAGGACCATCTCGACCACGTCGAGCGTCTCCTCGTCGGTCACCCGCATGCCCTGGATGAACTCGCTCTGCTTTCCCAGCTTCTGCAGCAGCGCCCCGATCTGGGGCCCCGCGCCGTGCACCACGACCGGATTCATGCCGATCAGCTTGAGAAGCACGACGTCCTCGGCGAAGTCCTCCTGCAGGGCGACGTCGGTCATCGCGTTGCCGCCGTACTTGATGACGATGGTGCGGTCGTAGAACTGGCGGATGTAGGGCAGCGCCTCGATGAGGACGTCGGCCTTCTGCGCGGAAGATAGCTTGGGGGGCATTAGGGAATCGGGATCGAGGTGGAGCGCTATTGTAGTGGCCGACCCTGCAAACAAAAAGACCCCGCGGGACTTAGGGGTTCCCGGGGGCCTTCGTTTCCTGCTTGGGCGTTACTGGATGTCGATCTTGCGGCCGGCGGCCTGTGCCTTCTTCGGCACGGTGAGCTCGAGCACGCCGTCGGCGAACTTCGCCGCGGCCTTGGACTCGTCGAGCTCCTGCGGCAGCGCGAAGCGGCGCGCAGTCTTGCCGTAGAAGCGCTCGGTGCGCAGCCACTTCTCGCCGTCCTTCGGCTCGGCGTCGCGGCGCACTTCGGCCGAGATCGTCACTTCGTTGCCCTCGATCTCGACCTGGATGTCTTCCTTCTTCACGCCGGCGAGCTCGGCCGCCACCGTGTAGGCATCGGCGGTCTCGCGCACGTCCACGCGCAGCGGCAGCGGCTCGGCGTTGCCGTTGTCCCACACCAGGGCGGGACGGAAGAAGTCGTTGAAAAGGCCGTCGAGGCGGCCCACCAGGGGTTCATAGCGGGTCAGCGGGTTCATCTTCATCTCCATTGATCATGCGTTGGTCATGGCCCCGTCACGGGGCCGTCCCTGAGGATGCCGGGGCCGGAATTCGGCCCCCTGTAGGGAGGAAATAGGGCCCGTGGGGAAGGTTTCAAGTCCCCGGAAGCGCGCGGCTGCAATGGTAAGATTTGCCCCGAGGATCGCTTCGCCTGCCCCGGTTTCAGGAGAGCCCATGTCATCGAGAAACAAATTGTTGCAGTCCGCCGTCGCCGGGGTGTTGGCGCTGGGGATCGGCCAGGCGGTAGTGGCGCAGGACGCGAAGAGCCCGTCCACCAAGGAAAAGTGCTACGGCATCGCGAAAGCGGGCCAGAACGACTGCGGCACGGCGCGCCACTCCTGCGCCGGCAAGGCGGCGAAGGACAACGCCGCGGACGAGTGGAAATACGTGCCCAAGGGAACGTGCGAGAAGCTCGGCGGCAAGTCGGGCCCCGGGGCGGCCGCGGCGGGCAAATCCAACAAGCTGCAGGCGTTCTAGCGCCGTGAGGCCATCGGGCGCGCTCGATCGCCGCGCGGTCGGCATCGGGCTGCGCGCGCCGCACTACGGGGCGCTCGCCGAGCAGCGGCCGGAGCTCGGCTTCCTCGAGGTGCACAGCGAGAATTTCTTCGGCGACGGCGGGCCCGCGCTCGCCTGGCTGGAGCGCTTCCGCTCCGACTACGCGTTGAGCCTGCACGGCGTGGGCCTCTCGCTCGGTTCCGCGGACCGGCTCGACGCCGAGCACCTGCGCAAGCTCGACCGGTTGGTGAGGAGAGTCGAGCCGGCGCTCGTCTCGGAGCACCTTTGCTGGTCGTCGGTCGGCGGGCGGCACGCGAACGATCTCCTGCCGCTGCCCTTCACGCGCGAGGCGCTGGACCACGTGGTCGCGCGCATCGAAGTCGCGCAGGAACGCCTCGGGCGGCGCATCCTCGTCGAAAACGTCTCCACCTACTTCCAGTTCGAGGCATCTGCGTTTCCCGAGTGGGAATTCGTCGCCGAGGTCGCGAAGCGCTCCGGCTGCGGCGTGCTGCTCGACGTGAACAACATCCACGTGAACGCCTTCAACCACGGCTTCGATCCCTACGCCTACCTCGACGCCATCGATCCGGGGAGCGTGGGCGAGTACCATCTCGCGGGCTTCGAGGCCGCTGGAGGACGCCTCATCGACACGCACGGCTCCCGCGTGGCCGACGCCGTCTGGGCCCTCTATGCCGCGGCGGTCGAGCGCATCGGCGCCCGGCCGACCCTGGTGGAGTGGGACTGCGACCTGCCCGTGCTCGAGGTGCTCCTCGGGGAAGCCGAGACGGCGCGCTCCATTCTCGCCGCGCATTCGCGCCCGATGGCGCTCGCCGAAGCGAGCGCATGAGCTCGCTCGCCGCGCTGCAGCGCAGCTTCATGGACGCGCTCTTCGACGACGCCGAGGCGTCTTGCGAAGGCATCGCGATCTATCGCCGCAATGTGCAGGGCAACCTCCATGGCGCGCTTGCCGCCACGTATCCCGTCGTGCGGCGCCTGGTGGGAGAAGGCTTCTTTGGCGAGGCCGCGCGCCGCCACTCGATCGAGCACCCTTCCCGAAGCGGCGATTTGCACGAGTACGGCGCCGAATTCGCGCGGTTCCTCGAGGCCTATCCTCACGCCCGGGCGCTGCCCTACCTCGCGGACGTGGCACGCCTCGAGTGGGCATGCCACGAGTGCCTGCACGCGGCCGAAGGCCCCGCGTTCGACTTCGCCGCGCTGGAGCGCGTGGACCCGGAGCGCCGGGGCGACATCCGTTTCCTCCTGCATCCGGCGGTGCGCCTGGTGCGCTCGCCGCATCCGGTGGCCGCGATCCGGAAGGCAAACCTTCCCGGCGGCGACGGCGAGGTACGGGAGGAGGGACCCGATCACCTCGTGGTCGCGCGCATGGACGGGGAAGTAGATGTGCAGAGCGTCGCTGCGCGCGAATGGGACTTTCTAGCCGCCGTCGCGCGCGGCGCGACCCTCGAGGAAGCGAGCGCGGCCTACGACGCGGCGGATGGCGCGGCGCTCACCCTCGCACTCACGCGCGCGGTCCAGGCCGGAGTGATCGCGGCATTCGCGCTCGCGTGAGCGCGCCGCGCGCCCTCGCGGGTCTCGCGGCCGTCCTTCTCCTTCTCGGCCCCGCGGGGCCCTGCGGCGCGCAGCCGGCTGAGCGCGTCGAGCCAGGTGCGCGCGCCACGACCGCGATTCGCATCGGCATGCTCGCCGAGCGCATCGCCAAGCTCCACGCCCAGGTCGGGCAGGGGATTCTCGCCGAGCGCAGCCGCAGGGCCCTTGCGGCGACCCTTCGCGATTTCGATGCGACGCTGAAGGCGGTGGCGGCGAGCGCCCCGCCCGGCGAGATCCGCGACAACTACGTGCTGCTCGGGCTTCTCTGGAACGACTATCGCGAATTCGCGCAGCGTTCGCCCACGCGCGAGAACGCGCGCAGGCTGCGCGAGCGCAACGAGGAGGTCGCCTGGATCGCCGCCAAGGGCGCGCGCCTGATCCAGGAGCACGCGCGCGCCGCG
>JBGOST010000041.1:0-9719 GCA_041476125.1 Usitatibacter sp.
ACTCCATCACGTCGTGGCGCGCATCGTGCATCGACCCGCGCCGGCGTGCGAGCGCTTCGACCGCGGCGCGGATTCCCGGCGGCTGGTCGATCGACATCTGCTCCTCGATCGCCAGGTGCATCGACAGGTGCAGGAACGGATTGGTCTCGCCGCCCTCGGGCTTCCAGTCGCGGTCGAGATAGCGCTCGCGGTCTTCGAGCACCGCGTGGTATTCGGGATGCTCGAGGACGATGGCGAGCGCCAGGGTTTCGAGTGGGGTGAGTGCCGCCCCGGCGCGATGCTTGTCCCACAGGTCGAAGAGGAACTCGCGCGACTCATCGCGCGTCGGGTTAAACATCCCGTCCTTTCGGCAGCGCCGGCGTCTCGAGCGCGAACTTCTTCTTCTCGCGGAATTCGCACTGCGCATAGACGGGGCACTTGCCGCACAGGGGCTTCCTCGCGATGCAGGTATAGCGCCCGTGCAGGATGAGGTAGTGGTGCGCGTTGCGCAGGTACTTCTTCGGCGTCACCTTGAGGAGCTTCGTCTCGACCTCGAGCGGGTCCTTGCCGGGCGCCAGCCCGGTGCGATTGGCGACGCGAAAGACGTGCGTGTCCACGGCGATCGTGAGCTCCTCGAAGGCGACGTTGAGGACCACGTTCGCGGTCTTGCGGCCCACGCCGGGAAGCGCCTCGAGCGCCTCGCGCGTGCGCGGCACCTGGCCGCCATGCTGGTCGAGCAGGATCTGCGAGAGCGCCACGATGTTCTTTGCCTTGCCGCGATAAAGCCCGATGGTGCGGATGTAGTCTTCGAGGCCCTTCACGCCGAGTGCGGCGATCCTCTCGGGCGTGTTGGCGACGGGAAAGAGCTTCGCCGTGGCCACGTTCACGCTCTTGTCGGTCGCCTGCGCCGAGAGAACCACCGCCACGAGCAGCTCGTACGGCGTGGCGTGCTCGAGCTCGCTCTTCGGCTCGGGTATCGCGGCGGCGAGCCGCCGGAAGAATTCCTCGCGCTTCGCCGGGCTCATTCCCAACTGGTTTTCTCCCTCTCCCTTGGGAGAGGGTCGGGGAGAGGGTCGTAGGAAGCCAGGCGGGCGTCCTGCTCGGCGATTTCACGCGCCAGGCGCGCCGCGCGTTCGTCGTGGCGCGTGCGCGACAGGCTCGCGTCGGGCAACGCGGGTGTCGGGACGAGCGCGATGCAGTCCACGGGGCACGGCGCGATGCACAGCTCGCACCCCGTGCACCACGAGGCGATCACCGTGTGCATGAGCTTCGAAGCGCCCACGATCGCGTCGACCGGGCACGCCTGGATGCACTTGGTGCACCCGATGCACGCTTCCTCGTCGATCACCGCCACCTGGGGCGCCCGGTATTCGCCGTTCGCGGGATTGAGCGGCACGGGCTTGCGGCCCAGCAAGGCGGCCAGGCGCGCCACGCCTTCCTCCCCGCCCGGCGGGCATTGGTTGATGTCCGCATTTCCTGCCGCGATCGCGTGGGCGTACGGCCGGCAGCCGTCGTAGCCGCATTTGGTGCATTGCGTCTGCGGCAGGAGGGCGTCGATGCGCTGGGCGAGGTCCTGGTTCACGTGAGATCCCGGTCGGAAAGCGGAGTGTAGGGCACGAGCGCCTCTTCCGCGATGCCGCGATGGTTGAGGCGCCCTTTCCAGATCAGCACCGCGCCGCGCAGCGCGGGGTTTTCGCGCACGGCGCGCGATATTCCCTTGCCCGCCAGCTCGCGCACGTAAGGCAGGAGCGCGCGGGACAGGGCTTCGGCCGCCTCGCGCGGGCGAGCCGCGGGCATGTTGGGGACGCAGTAATGCACGACGCCTTCCTCCACGAAGGTGGGGACCGCATGGGTAGTCGGGCGAGAGGTTTCCGCGACCCCGCCCGCATCGATCGATATGTCGACGATCACCGCGCCGCGCTTCATGCGCGCGACGAGCGTTCGCGGCAGGAGCTTCGGCGTGGGTTCGCCCGGGAGGAGCACCGCGCCGACGACCACATCCGCCGCGAGGGCCCGTAGCTCGATGGAGCCAGGCGCGGCGAGGCCCACGTCAACGCCGGGCGCGAGGAGCTTTCGCGCCGCATCGAGCGAAGCCGGCGATCGCGTGAGGATCGTCACGCGGGCCCCCGCCTGCGTGAGAGCGCGTGCCGCGCTCCTCCCCGCATTTCCGGCGCCGAGAACGAGCGCATTCGCGGGCGCTCGCCCGAGGGCGCGCAACGCGACTTCGGCCGCCATGTCTCCCGCGATCTCCGACATCGGGGCGAGCAGGGGAAAGCCGCCGGCCGCATCGCGCAGCATCTCGAATGCGATCGCGCTTACGCCGCGCGCGACGAGCTGGCGGGCGCGCTCGGGCTCGTTGGGAAGCTGCTGGAAGCCGAAGAGCGTGGCGCCGCGCGCCGCATGCGCCAGGTCCCCGGGCAGCATTTCCTTCACTTTCACCACGAGCTCGGCGCCCCATGTGCGGTCGGCATCGCCGACCACGGCTCCTGCGGCGCGATATGCGCCGTCGTCATGGCCCACGCCGCTTCCGGCGCGCGACTCGACCACCACCTCGTGCCCGTCGGCGACGAGCACCGCGACCTCGGCCGGCCCCAGCGCCACGCGCAGCTCGCCTTCCTTCACCTCCCGCGGGATGCCGATCTTCATCGCGGGGCGTCCCGGCGGAGGAATAGGCCGCGGGTGTGCGCTGTTCGCCTGCCACCGGGAGCGCGTCCGCGCCCCGCTTCGAGGAGAAAGCGATGACCGCAATGCACAAACTGGGCCTGGTGAGGCTCCTGGCGGCTGCGACGGCGGCAGTGGTATTGGGCGCTTGCGGTGGAGGGGGCACCGCGTCCAGCGCCAATACGATCTTCAAGACCGTGACCCTCAGCGGCGCGCAGGAAAACCCCGCCGTGACCACGGCCGCCACCGGAACCGGCTTCATCATCGTCGATGCGGATACGGGTGCGGTTACGGGCCGGGTCACGACCTTCGGGATCACCGGAAACGTGGCGCATATCCACCAGGGCGCCGTGGGGGGAAACTTCCCCGTGATCGTGCCTTTCACGCAGAGCTCCCCCGGAGTCTGGACGGCCCCGGAGGGCTCCACGATGACGGCCGATCAGGTGCAGGCCTTTCGCAACGGCCAGCTCTATTTCAACGTGCACACCACGGCGAATCCGGGTGGCGAAATCCGCGGCCAGATCGGCCGGCAGGTTTACTACGCAACACTCACGGGGGCCCAGGAGGTGCCGCCGAACGCTTCGACGGCCACCGGAACGGCGACATTCATATTCGACCCGGAAACGCGCACGATGTCCGGCACCGTGAATACGGCGGGAGTCGTCGGGACCGCGTCGCACATTCATATCGGCGCGATCGGCGTCGCCGCCGGAGTGGCCATCCCGTTCACCGGCGGCCCCAGCACCTGGACGATGCCGTCCACCGTCCTCACCGAAGCGCAGGTGGCCTCGCTGGTCGCCGGAAATTTCTACGCGAATGTCCATAGCGCCGCGATTCCGGGCGGCGAGATTCGCGGACAGCTCTACCTTCCGGCGAAAGTCGCGGTCCTGTCGGGACAGCAGGAAGCGCCCCCGAACAGCTCGACGGCGACGGGCAACGGCACGCTGGTGATCAATCCGTTCACGAAAGGCGTGGCGGGTCGCATCGAAACGAGTGGCGTGCCTGGCGCGGCGGCGCACGCGCACACGGGCGTGATCGGCATCGCGGGGCCGGTGGTGGTTCCCATGACGAGCGCTTCCGCCGGCGTGTGGGCCACGGCTCCCGGAGCGACCGTGACCGACGCTTTCCTCGCGAGCTTCATGAAGGGGGAGACGTACCTGAACGTGCATTCGGCGGCATTTCCGGGCGGAGAGATCCGCGGGCAGCTGGTGTCCGGCCAGTAAGGCGGCTCGAGGCGGCGCGCGGCGCTCGAGTCTAGCGCAGCGCGCGCCGCGCCTGCGCGATGAGGTCGGGGCCGCGATAGATGAAGCCGGTGTAGATCTGCACCAGGCTGGCACCGGCGGCGATCTTCGCGCGCGCATCGGCGCCCGAGAGAATCCCGCCGACGCCGATGAGCGCCACGCGGCCGCGCAGCGCGGCGGCGAGCTTCGCCAGGACCTGCGTGGATCGCGCGAAGAGCGGCCGGCCGCTCAAGCCGCCCGTCTCGCCCGCGTGGCGGTGGCCGGCGACCTGCTCGCGGTCCACGGTCGTGTTGGTGGCGATGAGGCCATCGACCGCGTGCTTCACCGCGAGCTCGGCGATCGCTTCGACCTGGTTGTCGTCCAGGTCGGGCGCGATCTTCACGACCAGCGGCTTGCGGGAGCCGTGCTTCGCGGCGAGCGCGGCGCGGGCCCCCATGAGCGCTCCCAGCAGCTCGTCGAGCTTCTCGCTCGACTGCAGGTCGCGCAGGTTCTTCGTGTTCGGCGACGAGATGTTCACGGTGACGTAGGTCGCGCGGCTGTACACGGCCTCGAGGCACGCAAGGTAGTCGTCGGCCGCGCGCTCCAGCGGCGTGTCGAAATTCTTGCCGATGTTGATTCCCAGCACGCCGCGAAAGCTCGCCTTGTCGACGTTCGCGAGGAGCTTCTCGACGCCGAGGTTGTTGAAGCCGAGCCGGTTGATGATCGCCTCGTGCTCGGTCAAGCGGAACATGCGCGGCCTGGGGTTTCCCGGCTGCGGGCGCGGCGTGACGGTGCCGATCTCGAGGAAGCCGAATCCCAGCGCGGCGAGCGCGTCGATGTACTCGCCGTTCTTGTCGAGCCCGGCGGCGAGGCCCACGGGATTGGGAAAATCGATGCCCATGACCCGCTTCGACTCGCCCGTATTGGCGCCCGCGCCGAGGAGGGCCGCACCCGGCCCGAGCGCGGCGAGCGACTTCAACGCCAGGTCGTGGGCGACTTCGGGATCGAGCTGGAAAAGGGCGGCGCGGGCGAGGGTGTAGAGCATCAAGCGAGGCGTTTCCACTCGCCCCGCGAGAGCCCTTCGATCGGGCTGAACTGGTTCTTGTAGCTCATCTTGCGGCTCTGCGAGATCCAGTAGCCGAGGTACACGTAGGCGAGGCCGCGGCGGCGCGCCTCCTCGATCTGCCAGAGGATGTTGTAGGTGCCATAACTCGCCTTGGGCACCAGCGGGTCGAAGAACGTGTACACCGACGACAGGCCGTCGGCGAGCTCGTCGACGATCGATACCATGCGCAGCTCCCCGCCCTCGCGAAACTCGATGAGGCGCGTGGCGACGTTGCTCTGCAGGAGGAAGTGCGCGTATTGCTCGCGGCTGTCGTGGTCCATCCCGCCGCCGCGATGGCGCTCGCTCTGGTAGAGGCGGTAGAGCGCGTAGTGCTCGGCGTTGAACTTGAGCTCGCCGTACTTCGGCTCGAGCTTGCCGTGCCGCGCCATGGCGCGGCGCTGCGCCCGCGAAGGCTCGAATTCGGCCGCCACCACGCGCACCGGCACGCACGCGTGGCAATGATCGCAGTAGGGGCGATACGTGAAGGCGCCGCTGCGGCGAAAGCCGGCCGAGACGAGCGCGCTGTAGGTGTCGGTGTCGATCAGGTAGCTCGGTGTAGCCACCTGGGAACGCGCGAGCTTCCCCGGCAGGTAACTGCAGGGGTAAGGCGCGGTCGCGTAAAACTGCAGGTTCGCGATCGGAAGGTCGTTGAGCTTCGCCATTCGTTCCCGAATCAGGACCAGCGTTCGCCGGATGGTGGATATTGTATCGACTCTTGCAGCAGCTGCGCGAATGCCTTGCGGGGGATCTCCCGGGCGCCGAGGGAGGCCAGGTGGGGCGTGGCTTGCTGGCAGTCGATGACGGGGCAGTCGCGCGCCTTCAGCCGCTCGACGAGCGCCACCAGCGCAACCTTGGAAGCGTCGGGCGCGCGGGTGAACATCGACTCGCCGAAGAACACCGGGCCCAGGGACACGCCGTAGAGCCCTCCAGCCAGCCGCCCGTCCTGCCACGACTCGACCGAATGCGCGAACCCCAGCTCGTGAAGCCGCGTGTAGGCCTCCACCATCTCGGGAACGATCCAGGTTCCGCCCTGGCCGTCGCGCGGCGCTCCGCACGCCTCGATCACGTCGCGGAAGGCGGTGTCGAAGCGGATCTCGTAGAGCCCGCGATCCACGCTCTTGCGCAGCGAGCGCGAAACCTTGAGCTCATCGGGGACGAGCACCATGCGCGGGTCCGGAGACCACCAGAGGATCGGATCTCCCTCGGAAAACCACGGGAAGATGCCGCGCGAGTACGCCTCGACGAGGCGCCCGGGAGAGAGGTCGCCTCCCGCGCACAGCAATCCGTTGGGCGACTTGAGCGCCTTGGAAACCGGAGGAAAGGGCGCGTCGCCGCGCAGCCAGGGAATCACGCCGGATAATGTAACCCGGGGCGCCGCAGCGACCCGAAGTCTTGCTCGGCGTCAAGCTTCAGCCGTGCAAATCCCATACCCTCGGCCCTCATGGTCGTGTCCTCCAGAGCCCCAGCCCCGGCGAGCCGCGGACGCGTGCTCGCGATTCGCAAGGACTTCGTCGCCTTCGGCAAGCCCGATTTCGGCGCTGGGGAGATCGACGCGGTATCGCGCGTCCTGCGCTCGGGCTGGATGGGCTGGGGCGCGTAAGTCATCGCCTTCGAGCAGGAGCTCGGCGCCGCGCGCGGCGGCGCCACGGCGGTGAGCGTCAACAGCTGCACTTCCGCGCTCTTTCTTTCGCTGCTCGTGAGCGGCGTGGGTCCCGGCGACGAGGTCATCACGCCCAGCCTAACCTGGTGCGCCACCGCGAACGCCTCGATCTACCTCGGCGCGAAGCCTGTCTTCTGCGACGTGGACCCGGAGTCGCTCTGCGCCACGCCGGAGGCCATCGCCCGGCGCCTTACGCCGAAGACGCGCGCGGTGGTCGTGGTGCACTACGGCGGGCTCGCCATCGACGTCGCCGCGCTGCGCGCGGTTCTCCCCCGCGGCGTGGCGCTCATCGAGGATGCCGCGCATGCATGGGGAGCGCGCTATCCCGATGGCAAGCCGGTAGGCTCTTCGGGAAACCTCACCTGCTTCAGCTTCTATGCCAACAAGAACCTCTCCACGGGCGAAGGAGGGGCCATCGCGCTCTTCGACCCCGCGATCGCCGAGCGACTGCGCAGCCTGCGGCAGAACGCGCTGGCGGCCGACGCGTGGAAGCGCTACACGCACAAGGAGTCCCTGCTCGTCCCCGGCATCCGCGAGCTCGGCTACAAGATGAACTACACGGATCTGCAGGCGAGCATCGGGCGCGTGCAGCTCACGCGCCAGCCGGAGTTCGCGGCGCGCCGCAAGGCGCTCGCGGCCTGTTACCACGAAGGCCTGAGTGACCTGGGTCCGCTCGTGCGCCCGCAAGTCGGCCTGCTCGAAGACCGGCATGCGCGTCACCTGTACGTGATCGTCCTCGATACGCAACGCATCGGGCGCGCGCGCAACGAAATCCTGCTCGCGCTGCGCGACCGCAACGTCGGCGCCTCGGTGCACTACCAGCCCCTGCACACGATGCCCTTCTACGGCGCGATCGACCCCGTGCGCCTCGACGCCACGGAGTACGCCGGCGAGCGCATGCTGACCCTGCCGATCGCCGGCTCGATGTCGCTGGCCGACGCCGCCTACGTGATCGAGCACCTGCGCGAGCTCATCGGCGCGTGAATGAGCGGCCCGTGACCGCGCACGGCCCCGCGCCCGGCGCTCAGGCGCCTTCCTACGGTTTCGGCGGGCGGCTTACGGCGGCCTTTCCTTCGCAAGTGATCGTCGACATCACCGAGGTCTGCAACCTCGCGTGCATCCACTGCCCTCATCCCGAATTCAAGCTTTCGCCGCAATACAGCGCGAGCTACCTCGACCCCGCGCTCAATACGAAGCTGGTCGCCGAGGTCCATGAGCACGGCCGCGGGCTCACGCAGTACATCCGCTACACGAGCGAGGGGGAGCCGCTGATCCACCCGCAGGGCTACGAGATGATCGAAGAGGCGGTGAAGGACTCGGGCACCTACGTCACGCTCACGACCAACGGCACGATCATGAACGAGAAGCGCACGCGCCGGCTCCTCGACGCCGGGGTGCACATGATCGACATCAGCATCGATGCGTTCAGCGAGGAGGTCTACGCCCGCGTGCGCGTGAACGGCGACCTGCGCGTCACGCGCGAGAACGTGCTGCGCCTGCTGCGCTGGACGCGCGAGGCCGGCGGCGGCACCAAGGTCGTGGTGAGCTTCGTCGAGCAGCCGCAGAACGCGCACGAAGCCGGCTCCTTCAAGGCGTTCTGGGAAGACAACGGCGCCGACTACGTGGTGCTGCGGCGGCTGCACTCCGCCGCGGGGGCCGTGGTCGATGCCTCGCGCATCCTGCGCGAGAAGCACAAGGGCGAGAAGCGCCGGCCGTGCGTCTACCCCTGGGAGCGGATCAACCTGAACCCGCGCGGAAACCTGTTCTTCTGTCCCGTCGACTGGGTGCACGGCTCCGAGATCTCCGACTACCGTCACACGACGATCCGCGAGGTGTGGAACGGCAAGGTCTACGAAGCGCTTCGCAAGGCGCACCTCGAGGACGACTATCGCGCGCACGGCTTCTGCGGCCAGTGTCCCGACTGGGCCGAGACCCGCTGGCCGCACGAAGGCCGCGCCTACGCCGACCTGGTCTCCGAGCTCAAGGCGGGCGCCTGACGCAAGCCGGATGCGGGTCGCGATCATCCAGTCGTGCTACATCCCGTGGAAGGGCTACTTCGATCTCGTCGCCCGCGCCGACCATTTCATCATCCTCGACGACGTGCAGTACAGCCGCGGCGGCTGGCGCAATCGCAACCGGATCAAGACCGAGCGCGGGTTGAAGTGGCTCACCATCCCGCTCGTCCACAGCGGGACCTTCCCGGCGCGCATCTGCGAGATGCGCATCGACGGGGCGGCGTGGAATGCGAGCCACTATTCGTCCGTCGAGCAGGCCTACCGCGACAGCCCCGGCTGGCCGGAATTGCGCTCCTGGTTGCGCGAGGCGCACGCGAAGGCGACGGCACCGACGCTGAGCGCGGTGAACGAGACGCTGCTGCGCAGCCTGTGCGAATTGCTCCGCATCGCCACGCCGATGACGCAATCCGCGCGCTACGACATTCGCTGCGACAACCCGACCGAGCGGGTGGTGCGCCTCTGCCAGGCGGTGGGCGCGGAGCGCTACGTAAGCGGGCCGAGCGCGCGCGCCTACATCGAGGAAGAGCGCTTCAGGGCCGCCGGCATCGCGCTCGAATATTTCGACTACTCGGGATACGTGGAGTATCCGCAGCCGCACGGGCCTTTCGTGCACGAGGTGTCGATCCTGGACGCGATCGCGGGCCTCGGCGCCAACGCGCGCCACGCCCTGGACCGGACTGCGGCCGGTGGCGTGAGCGCCCGGGGCGAGACGCAGGTCTGTCGCGGGGGTTACTGACCTTCCACGCAGGGCAGGCCGGCGTTGCGCCACCCATTTCCCGCGCCGTGTTCACCCTCGAAACCTGCGAGCACGTTGTAGACGCTGCCGAAGCCCGCATGCGCCGCGAGCTGCGCGGCAAAGTGCGATCTCACGCCGCTGCGGCAAATGAGAAGGAGCGCCTGCGAGGGGTCGAAGCTCGCGCGCAGCTCGTCGAGGAATGCGGCGAGCGCGAAGCGATTGCCCTCCCGCGGCCATTCGATCAGTGGCGTTCCCGCGACATGCCCGACGAGCTCCCATTCGGGTTGCGTGCGCACGTCCACGATCGTCGCCACGCCGGCTTCGCGCAGCCGGTAGGCTTCCG
>JBGOST010000042.1:0-9593 GCA_041476125.1 Usitatibacter sp.
CACGTCTCCTCGTCGTGCAATCCGAATTTCCACGGCACCGGCGCGCATTACATCAACGCCGACACCACCGCCTTCATGCAGCTCATCCAGGGAAACCTCTTCAAGGAGTTCCCGACGCTCAAGTTCGTGATCCCCCACGGCGGCGGCGCGGTGCCCTTCCACTGGGGCCGCTACCGCGGCCTCGCCCAGGAGATGAAGAAGCCGCTCCTCGGCGAGCACCTGCTGAAGAATGTCTTCTTCGACACCTGCGTCTATCATCTGCCGGGCATCGAGCTGCTCACGCGGGTCATCCCGGCCGACAACATCCTCTTCGCCTCCGAGATGCTCGGCGCCGTGAAAGGCATCGATCCGGAGACCGGGCATCATTACGACGACACGCGGCGCTACATCGACCAGGTGAAGGGATTGAGCGAGGAAATCCGCTACAAGATCTTCGAGGGCAATGCCCGCCGCGTCTACCCGCGCCTCGACGCGTTGCTGGCCAAGCGCGGGCAACCCGGCAAGCGCGCGCGCGAATCGACCGTGAAGGACAGGACACTCACATGAGCGACAAGGGTGAAGTTCAAAGCGACCGGCGCTCCGCGACCACGCCCTCCCCCGATATCCGCCGCGATTTCGAGCGCGTCTCGCCCGAGGTGGTGCGCAAGGCCGGCACTTTCGCGGCGTCGATCCTCGCCGACGTGGCGGGGCGCCGCGGAACGCTCGACGGGCGCATCGCGCCGCTCACGCCAGCCATGCGCATGGCGGGCCCCGCCTTCACGATCGAGGTGCGCGCCGGCGACAACCTCATGATCCATGCCGCGATGACGATGGCGAAGCCGGGCGACATCCTCGTGATCGACGGCAAGGCCGACCGCTCGTGCGCGCTCATGGGCTCGATCATGATCAACGCGTGCAAGAAGCTGGGCCTGGGCGGCGTGGTGATCGACGCCGCGGTTCGCGACAGCGAGGAGCTGCGCGAGCTCGGCTTCCCGGTCTACGCGGTGGGCACGAACCCGAACGGCCCGACGAAATTCGTTCCCGGCCGCATCAACTGGCCGATCTCCTGCGGCGGGATCGCCGTGCATCCCGGCGACCTCGTCGTGGGCGATGCCGACGGCGTGGTCGTGGTCGAGCGCGCGAAGGCCGCCTCGCTCCTCGAGATGGCGGCGCACAAGGTCGCCGAAGAGCGCTCTCGCATCGCCGACATCCAGGCGGGCAAGAACCTGCGGCCCAAGTGGCTCGAGGGGTCGCTGCGCGCAGCCGGCGTGCTGAAGGAAGGCGAGACGCTGTGATCTCCAAACCACCCGGCGCCGCGGGCGCGGAGGCGCAGCGCCCTCGCGCGAGCTCCTTCGGGCTGCCCGGGCGCATCCAGGATCCCAACTCCAAGCCGCGGGCGATCGCGCTCGTCGGCCTTGGCAGCGGAGGCGCCGATATCGCGCGCATCCTCGCCGGCGAAGGACACGCGAACCTCGACGTGCACGTGCTCACCAAGAGCGCGGGCGGCGACAATGCGCTCGCCGCGATCCAGGCCGGCGGCGGCGACCTGCAGCGCGCGCTCACGAGCGCCGATATGATCTTCATCGTCGCGTGCCGCGGCGATGACGTGGGCCTCGCGCCCGTCGTAAGCTCCATCGCGCACAACCGAAAGCACCCGGTCACGGCGCTCTACATCATGCCGCCCGATGCCGTCGTCTCGGCGGCGGAAGACCAGACGCTCAAGACGTTGCGATCCAGCGTGGAGATGCTGGTGGTGGTATCGGACCAAAGTTACGTGCCGGCGATGATCGCGGCACTGGGCAATTGAATCGAGGAGAACGCGTGAACGACATGACCCGACCGGTGGATCCGCCCTACCTCTACCCCGGCTACCGCAGCACCACGCTGCGCTCGCCGCTCGAGCCGCTCGTCGAATTGGCGCCGGGCGCGCTCGACGTTCCCGGCCCGCTCGCGCCGAAGGGTTTCGTGCGCGACAAGGACAACGACCTCACCGCGCACGGCCAGTCCGCGCCGCTGGGCGAGAAGATGGTCCTCTCGGGGCGCCTCCTCGACGAGGACGGCCGGCCGTTGCGCCACTCGCTGGTGGAGATCTGGCAGGCCAACGCTTCGGGACGCTACCACCATCCGAATGACCAGCACGAGGCGCCGCTCGATCCCAACTTCAAGGGCATCGGCAAGACCTTCACCGACGCCGAGGGCTGGTACCGGTTCGTCACCATCAAGCCGGGCGCCTACCCGTGGCAGAACCATCCTTTCGCATGGCGCCCGAATCACATCCACTTCTCGCTGCTGGGGAACGCTCCGGTGCAACGGCTGATCACGCAGATGTACTTCCCCGGCGATCCGCTGCTCCCGATCGACCCGGTGTTCAACAGCGTTCCCGACGAGGCCGCGCGCGCGCGCATGATCTCCACTCTCGTGCTCGAAACGGGCATCGAGGGTATTGCGCTCGGCTACCGCTGGGACATCGTGCTCGCCGGCGCGAAATCCACTCCCATGGGAATGTGACCATGCCGCGCACGCCATCGCAGACCATCGGTCCTTTCTTTCACGAGTCGCTTCGCTGGCGCGATGGCGGGCAGGTCGCCTTCGCCGCGAAGGGACAGGCGATCGTCCTCACCGGTCGCGTGCTCGACGGGGCCGGCAAGCCCGTGGGCGACGCCATGATCGAAACGTGGCAGCTCTCCCCGGCGGGATCGGCGCCGGGCCCGGCGCCGGGGGCGGCGAATCCGGGCGGCTTCGGCCGCGTGGAAACGGCCAAGGACGGCAGCTTTCGCATCGACACGTCGCTGCCCGGCGGGGCGATTCCGTGCATCGACGTCACGATCTTCGCGCGCGGGCTGCTCAAGGCCTTGCGCACGCGGGTCTACCTCGCGGACGAAGCGCGGGTGCGCGCCGATCCGTACCTGAAGTCGATCGCCGCCTCGCCGCGATTGAAGACGCTCGTCGCGACGAAGTCCGGCGAGTCGCAGTACCGCTGGGACATCCGCCTGCAAGGCGAAGGCGAAACCATTTTCTTCGCGTTCTGAGGGCGCGATGACCGCCCTCGCCGCACGCACGCTCGCGCGGCCGTCCTTCGAAGCGGCGTTCGCCGCGCCGGCCTTCGTGCGTTCGATGCTGGCCTTCGAAAGCGCCCTCGCGCAGGCCCAGGCGGCCGAAGGACTGATCCCGGCGCAGAGTGCGGCCGCGATCGAGGCGGCCTGCGCGGGCATCGCGATCGACGTGGAGGCGCTCGTCGCCGAAGGCAAGCGCTCCGCGACCCTCGTCGTTCCCCTCGTGCGGATGCTCAAGGAGGAAGTCGCCAGGACCTCCTCGAGCGCCCTTTCCCATGTGCACTTCGGCGCCACCAGCCAGGACGTCCTCGACACCGCCATGGCGCTCGGCCTGCGCACTTGCCTCGAGGAGGCGGACCGCGCGCTCGAAACCTGCGTGCGCTCCCTCGCCCGCCGCGCGCGAGAGCATCGCGCCACGCCCATGCTCGGGCGCACGCTCATGCAGCCGGCGCTTCCCATCACCGCGGGCCTGAAGATCGCGCGCTGGGCGGTGGCGCTCGCGCACGACCGGGAGCGCATCGCCGAGGCGCAGGCCGCGGGCCTGGCCGTCCAGCTCGGCGGTCCGGTGGGCGCGCTGGAAGCGTTCGGCGGCAAGGGTCCCGCGGTACGCCATCGCATGGCGATGCGCCTGGGACTTGCCGACGCGCCCTCGTGGCACGTCCATCGCAACGCCTGGGTCGACCTCCTCGATCGCATCGCGCAGGCGGTGCTCACCGCCGGCAAGATCGCGCGCGACATTTCGCTCGCCTCCCAGCCCGAAGTCGGCGAGATGCTCGAGTCCGCGCCCGCGCCCGGCGTGGGCGCCTCGAGCGCGATGCCGCACAAGCGCAATCCCGCCGCCTGCGCGCACGCGCTCGCCGCGGCGATCCGCGCGCCCGGCCTGCTCGCCGCCCTGCACGCCGCGGGCATCGCGGAACACGAGCGCGCGCTCGGCGGTTGGCAGGCGGAACTGGCGCTCGTTCCCGAGATCGCGGGCGCCCTCGGCTCCAGCCTCGACTTCCTCGAGACGATCGCCGCCTCGCTCGTGGTCGATGCCGCGCGCATGAAGGCCAACCTCGAGCGCTACGGCGAGAAGGGCGGCGCGCCGCACAGCGTGCAGCCCGCCGTCGATGAGCTTCTCGCAACGCTCGCACCCTACCTCTCCTGACTCCGAGGCATCCCATGAGCCGCGACGCATACAAGAAGGGCATGAAAACCCGCCGCAAGGTGCTGGGCGACGAATGGGTCGACCGCGCCGAGAGAACCAAGACGGCCTTCAACGCCGAGTTCCAGGAGCTCATCACGCGATACGCGTGGGACGAGGTCTGGAACCGCAAGGGGCTCTCGCACAAGGTGCGTCGCATGCTGGTGATCGCCATGATGGTGGCGCTCGGGCGCTGGGAGGAATTCCGGTTGCACGTGCGCGCCGCGCTGCAATCGGGCGACTTGAGCGAGGACGACCTCAAGGAAGTGCTGCTGCAGGCGACGATCTACTGCGGCGTGCCCGCCGCCAACACCGCCTTCAAGGAAGCCCGCGAGGTGATCGCGGAGATCTCGGGCGCCGCGAAGGCGAAGAAAAAGGCGAAATGAAGCCGGTCGAGCTCTTCGCCCACGACAGCGGGGGCGAAGGCGAAGCGGTGGTGCTGGTGCACGCGATCGGCTGCGACCATCGGATGTGGGACGCGCTCGCGCCACTCCTCGCGCCGCGGTTCCGCGTGCTGCGCGTCGATGCGCGCGGCCATGGGCGCAGCCCCCTGCCGCAGCGCCCCTATTCGCTCGACGAGTTGGCAACCGATGTGCTCGCGGTCCTCGACCGCCACGGGATCGCCAGGGCGCACTGGGTGGGACTTTCGATGGGCGGGATGATCGGGCAGGCGTTTGCGCTCGCGCACGCCGCTCGGCTGGGGCGACTCGTGCTCGCCAACACCACGAGCTCCTACGGACCCGAGGGACGCAAGCTCTGGGAGGCCCGCATCAAGGCCGTGGAGGACGGCGGCCTCGCCGCCATCAAGGACATGGTCATGAGCCGCTACTTCTCGGACGATTTCCGCGCCCGGAACCCGGGGGCGATCGCGGAGGTCGCGAAGCGATTCCTCGCCACACCCGCGCAGGGGTACCTCGGCTGCTGCGATGCGATCAGGGAGCTCGACTACAGCGCGGACCTGTCCCGCATCCGCGCGCCCACGCTCGTGATCGCGGGCGAAAAGGACGCCGGCACTCCGCCCGCGATGTCGGAGGCGATCGCCGCGCGGATCCCCGGCGCGCGCCTCGCCATCATCCCCGGCGCCGCGCACCTCTCGGCGGTCGAGAAGCCGGCCGAGTTCAACGCCCTGGTCCGCGACTTCCTCGCTTCCTAAAAGGAAAAGATGAAGGCGGTGCCGGCGACGCCGAGAGCGGCGGCCAGGATGAGCGGGGGCGTGAGGCGCTCGTGCTTGCGCAGGAAGGCCACTCCGAGGAACAACGTGACGAAGACCTCCATGGACGAGATGAGCGCCACGCGCGACATCGAGCTCTCGTTGAGCGCCGCGAAGTACAGGATCTGCCCGAACGAGCTCATCACGCCGGCGCCGATGAGCCACGGGTTCGGGCGCGCGAAGGTCGCGCGAATGGCGCGCGCGTAATCGCGGTTGAAAGCCGCCGTGGCGGCGAAGAGCAGCGCCCCCACGAAGCAGCCCACCATCGTCCCCAGCAGCGCGTCGTGCGCCTCGTCCAGTCCCATCTTTCGCAGCAGGTATCCCGACGAGTAGCCGAGCGCGGAGACGATGCCGTAGGCGTAGCCGAACCTCTCCAGCGCAGAATGCGAAGTCGGCGAGCCCTCGGGGCGCCCAACTGCGCGCGGGCCGCCCGCAACGAGTGCAACGAAGCTCGCGAGAAGCAGCGCCGCGCCGATCGCCATGCCGCCGGTGAGCTGCTCGCCCAGCACCGCGATTCCCAGCATCACGGCGAAAAACGGATTGAGGCGCTTCAATGCCGCCGAGCGCATTGCGCCCAGGCGCTGCACCGAGGCGTAGAAGAAGACGCGGCCGATGAATGCCGTGAGCACGCCCGCGCCGGCGAACCAGGCGAGTGCCTGCGGTGTCACCGGCTCGAAGCCCTGCGCACCGCCCACGGCGATCCATGCCGCCCCCGAGATCGCGGTCGTGATGAGGAGCGAGGCGAAGGCCCCGTTGTCCTCGGCCCCGGGGCGCGCGCCGCGCGCGATGGTGACGTTGGACAACGCAAAGCACGTCGCCGAGGCGAGCGCCAGCGCCTCTCCCGTCATCAAGGCGGGAATCACACGATCCCCGGGATCCAGCGCTTCACACGGCGGCAGTAGTCGCGATAAGGCTCGCCGAAGAGCTCCGCCAGCCGCTTCTCGTCATCGCGCACGCGCCGGTGGAACCACGCGAGGTGGAAGGCGAAGACGGCCGCGCCGGGCCACGAGCCCAGCGCCAGCGCGAGGCCGACGAGAAAGACGAGGTGGCCGAGGTACATGGGATTGCGCACCCAGCGATACGGCCCGGCGGTGACGATGCGATCCGGCGCAATCGCAACACCCGGACCGCCGCCGCCCTCGCGCGCGCGAAACGATCCGATCCACCGGTACTGCAGGTAACCCCACGCGAGCAGGGGCAGCGCCCCATTGTGGATTTGCGGCACGCCCTGCTGCAACGCGGCCTCGGCGGCGAAGAGCGCCACCGGCCAGAAAACGAACGTGCGGTTGGAGGTGCTCCTGAGCCAGCGCCTCACGCCAGCTTCACCGCCTCGGCCCTGGGCATCGCGAGGATGAAGAGATTGGCGAAGACGATGGTCAGCGCCAGGAACCAGAACGTCGCGGTGAGGCCGTAGCGATCCGCGATGATTCCCGCGATCAAGGGAGCCACCGAAGAACCGAGCGCCTGCGCCCCGAAGAGGATGCCGATGCTCGTGCCGCCCATGTTCCTCGGCGTCGATTCGAGCAGCCACGCCTGCATCACCGGGCGGATCGCGTAGAGGAAGAATCCGAGGACCGCCACGAACGCGATGAAGGCCTGGGACTTGCCCGCGAGCGCCATGAAGACCAGCACCACCGCGCTCATCAGCATGCTCGTCATCATGATGCTGCGCCGGCCCATGCGGTCGGAAAGATGCCCGGCGATCGGTGTCGCGGCGAAGCCCGCCGCCTGCAGCGCGAACATGCCCGCGCCGACGTAGAACGGCGAGTAGCCCATATCGTAGGCGAGATAGACCGGGAGGAACGTGAGCAGCGCGTTCTGCGTCATCGCGCGAAATGCGGAGCTCGCGGTGAGCATGACGAGCGCCTTGTTCCTGAAGAGCGCTGGAACGCCGCGGAAATACTCCGCGAGCGATTGGTGGTGCGCTTCGTCGGCCTCCTTGTGCGCGCCCTTGGCGCCCATCTTGAGCGTCCCGAGGAACACCAGCAGCAGCGCCGACATGACGAGGCCGGGCACGACGTTCAGGATCACCACCTCGCGCCAGGTGAGGAATGCGAGCAGCGAGCCGACCACGAGCGGAGCGACTGCATCGCCGACGTTGCCGCCCATGCCGTGGATCGACAGGACCAGGCCTTTGCGCTCGGGAAAGCGCCGCGCGAGCGTCGGGATCGCCGTGGGGTGCCACAAGCTGTTGCCGAAGCCGACCAGCGCCACGCAGCCGAGCAACATGAGGTAGGTGTTTGATCCTGTCCCCGAGGGGGCCGCCCCCGGGCTGAATCCCATCAGGAGATAGGGGAAGCCGACCCAGAAGAGCGACAGCGCCATCAGCACGCCCTTGCGCCCCACGGTGTCGACGAGGATGCCACCCGGCACGTTGGCGATTGCGCCCGCGATGTACTGGCAGGTCATGATGAGGCCGATCTGGCTGTAGGTGAGCCCGAGCTCCTTGCCGATGATCGGCAAGATCAAATAGAACGTCGAGGGGTACCAGTGCGTGAGGGCGTGCCCGAGCGTGATGAGCCAGACGTCGCGAAACGAGCGATCCGGGTTCCTGCCGGAAACGGCGGCGGCGGCACTCACCTACCGGGCCGCCTTCTTCAGGACGGTCTCGTCGTAGAGCTTGGCCCACTTCGCCTGCTCGTCGAGGCTTCGGACCGGATCGGTGGTGACGATCTTCACACCCTTCAACGGCGAGGCGATCTTCGTATTGGTCGGCACGTAGTCGATGCTCACCATGGCGCCCTGCCCCTCGGGACCGAGCAGGTACTCGTAGAAAAGCAGCGCGGCGTTGGGGTGCGGGGCGTGCTTCGCCACGCCGACGGCGTTGGCCCGTGCGATCGCCGGCTCGATGGCGAACCAGTCGATCGGCGCTCCCTTCTTCTTCGCTTGCTCCGGCATGTAGTTGTAAACCGTGAGCGCCACCGGCACCTCTCCCGACACCACCATGTTGTTGAGCAGCGTGTGGCCCTGGCGCGGCGAGATGCCGTTCTTCGCCACCAGCTCGCGAAAGAAGGCGAGACCCTTTTCCTCTCCGCCCAGTTGGTGGACGACGGTGGCGAACCAGTCGTCGTTCTTGGCCTCGATGCCGAGCTTGCCCTTCCATTTCGGGTCGAGGAGATCGGCGTAGGTCCTGGGAAGGTCTTCCTTCTTCACCACGCCGGTGTTGTACGCCTGGACCCAGACCGAGAGGATGGTCGCGGTCCATTCCTTGTGCTTCGGAACCGATCCCGGCAGGAGGTCCTTGTGGACCGGGGAGCTCACCGCCTGCAGGATCTTCTCTCGCGACAGCGCCTCCATCTCCGGGGCGCCGAAGTGAATCACGTCGACGTCGTACTTCTTGGCCTGGTTCTCGGTCACCGTGCGCTGCAGCACCTTGTCGGTGCCGGCGCGCCAGGTGCTCACCTTGATGCCGTATTTCTGCTCGAACGGCTTCAGGATCGCCGGCAGGTCCTTCTCCGCGATGGTTGTATAGAGGGTAAGCGTGCCCTCCTTCTTCGCCGCCGCGACGATCCGGTCCATGCGGTCGGCGCCCTCGTAGGCGAAGAGCGCCTGTGCCGCGACCGGCAGCGCGAGGAGCGCGGCGGCAAGCGATGCGAGTCGATTCAGGATCGCCCTCATGACGCCCTCACTGAGGATGGTTCAGGTCTTCCTCGAAATGGCGCGGCACGAAGCCGCGGCCTTCGGGCGTGGGCTCGGTGGGTCGCGGGATCACCGATTTCTGGAACAGCAGGTTCATGAACATGATCATCGGCTTGGGTTTCAGCACGAGCGCGCGCGCCGGCCTCATCGGGTCGGCGTTGAAGTGCTGGTGCACGCAGTTCATGTGCACGATCGCCACGTCGCCCGCCGACCAGTCGTAGCGGATGCCGTCGTGGATCTCGTAGCCCTTTCCGTCGAGGATGTAGAAGGCGGCCTCGTTCACGTGGCCGTGCTTCTGCGTGCGCCCGCCGGGAGCGTATTCCTCGAGGTGCACGTGCAGCGTCTGCGTCAGTCCGTCGACCGGCTCGATGAAGTGCTTGCTGAACGACTGCGGGCCGTCGTTGAAGAGCAGGTCCCTGCCCTTGATCACGCGCGGCATCGAGCGCAGCCGCTGCAGCTCTTCCTTCAGGCTGTAGCCGCCCTCGATGCCGCGGACGAAGACGCGGTCCTTCTTGCTGCTGTAGTGCGA
>JBGOST010000043.1:0-9583 GCA_041476125.1 Usitatibacter sp.
CCCTTGCCGGCGCCGTCCACGCCGTTCACCAGGATGAGGACGGGAAACTCGGATTTCTCGAGCAAGCGGTATTGCAGGTCGAGCAGCCGCTGGCGGATCTTCGGCTCCTGACGCTTGAACTCGCTCTTCTTCAGCTTGTGACCAATTTCGGCGGATTCGAACAAGGCCTTCTCCTCGGGGTTTGCCAGTCTCGCATCGCGGCTCGCGCGCTCGCTTGCTCGCGGTCAAATTTGTGGCGGGTGCTTCCCTCCCCCGCGGTGCCAGAAGCGCCGGCTCGCGGCCAGCCGCCGGGCCAGCGACTCGAGGAGCGCCGGATCTCCCTGCATGCGCGCGGCGAACCATCCGCGCGCGTAGCCGGCGAATGCATCGGGCGGGTCGAGCTCGGCGAGGAGGCGGTCGCCGGTCGCGGCGTCGTTCGCCCGGCCGAGCGCATCCTGCAGGTCCGCCAGGTGGCGCGCGTAACGCTTCGCCTTGCGCGAGTGGAAGACCGGCGCCAGCCCTTCCACGACATAGCGCATGCGCTTCGCGTCGATGCGCACCCGGTGGCGATCCTCGACCGAGAGGCGCGGCAGGCTCTCGATTCCGGCGAGGAGCCGCTTGTGGCGCTTGCGGATGAGGCGCGAAGCGAAATCCGCGAGGGGTTGCGCCGCGGCTTCGTCGGTCTCACCTTCCAGCCGCGCGAGCCAGCGCGACAATTCGAGGATCACGCGCGCATAGCGGGAAGATTGGAGTGCCGCGCGTGCGCCCTCGCGGGCGCGCCGCCGGTGCATGCTCGCGCGGCGCACGAGCGCGCGCGCCAGGGTGGGGTCGCCGTACGCGGCGCCGAGAGCGGGCAGCGTCTCGATCGCGAAGACGTCCCAGTCGCGCCCCACCCCCAGCGCCTGGGCCGCCTCTCCCAGCTGGTCGCGCCAGGCTTGCGCGCGCTCCTCTCCGATGGCGCCGCGGAACATGCGAAGGGCGGAGCGCATGCGCCGCAGCGCGACGCGCGCCTGGTGCACGAATTCCGGAGCGGCGCTGCGCAAGACGCCTTCCTCGTTCGCCTGCAGCTGGTCCAGGCCCGCCGCGACGAGCGCGCGCGCTCCCGCGAGCGGGCTCATCCCCTCTTCGAGGCGCGCCTGCGATGCCTTCACCGGGCGAAGCGGCGTATGGCTGAAGAGGCGGTAGCCGCGCCGCGCCTTGGTGACCGCGCTCGGGCGCAGCGGCACGTCTTCGAGCAGGCGCGTGGCGAGGTCGAAGGCGGCACCCGCATCGCCCTGCACGCATTCGATCTCGACCTCGGAAATCGCCTCGCTCCTGCCGCCGCTCGCTACCGCGCCGGAATCGAGCGCCACCTCGAGCGTCGAGCCGGGGGCGGGCGAGAACGTCCACGTGGTGCGCGTGAAATCGACCTGGAAGGCGGCTACGAGGCGTTCATGCAATGTCGCCGGGGCATCGAGCGCGGCGAGCGGGGTCTGCGCGAAGAGCGACAGGTCGAGGTGCGGGCCGGGGCGCTCGAACTCCCACTCCTCGCGCGAGTGCAGGCCGCCCGTGCCGCCCGCGCCGGACTTGAGCGTCTGCACCCAGTGCCGTCCGCTGCGACGCATGCGAAGCGCCATCTCGTGGCGCGCGAGGTCGCATTGCGGCGTGTCGAAATAAAGGCTCGCCATCCGCCGTCGTTGCGAGCGCACGCCGGCCAGGGCGCCCGCGCTCGCCAGGCGCCGCCGGCCTTCCGCATCCAACTCGAACTTGAGCTCGATTTCGGGCATGAACCCCTTCTAGAGCGCGGTGCGCGCGCGCCACAGCTCCGGGAAAAGCTCGACTTCGAGAACGCGCCGCAGGTAATTCACGCCGGAGGTGCCTCCCGTGCCGCGCTTCAACCCGATCACCCGCTCCACCGTCGTCGCGTGGCGGAAGCGCCACTGGCGGAATGCGTCCTCGAGGTCGACCAGCTTCTCGGCCAGCTCGTAGAGCTCCCAGTGCTCGGCGGTCGAGCGGTAAACCTGCACCCACGCCTGGCAGACCGATTCGTTGTAGGCGCGCAAGGAGCCCCAGTCGCGCTCGACACAGTCGGGATCGATCCTGAATCCGCGGCGCTCCAGCACGCGTATGGCTTCGTCATAGAGGGAAGGCGAGCGGTGCAGCTGCTCCAGCGCGGCGTAGAGGTCCGGAAGGTGGCGGTGGGGCTGCATTCGCGCCGCGTCCTTGTTGCCGAGCAGGAACTCGATCATGCGGTACTGGAACGACTGGAAACCCGAGGAGCTGCCGAGATCGTCGCGAAACGAGGAATATTCCGCGGGAGTGAGTGTTGCCAGGACATCCCACGATTGCACCAGCTGCGCCATGATGCGGGAGACGCGCGCGAGCATCTTGAAGGCCGGCTGCAGGTCGTCGGACCTCACGTGGTCGCGCGCCGCGGCCAGCTCGTGGATCACGAGCTTCATCCACAGCTCGCTAGCCTGGTGCTGGACGATGAAGAGCATCTCGTTGTGGTCGCGCGAGCGGGGTTGCTGCGCTCCGAGGATGCGGTCGAGCTGGAGATAGTCGCCGTAGCTCATCGCGCCGGAGAAATCGAGGCGCGCGCCGTCCAAGTGGGGAGGGTTTTTCTCGTGGGCCATGGCCGAAGGAGGCCTAGTCTATCTCCGTTCGGCGCGACCCGGGCTTGGTAAGATGGCGTTGAACGATCCCATCCTTCCTCATGAACGCCACCCTTCCGCTTCTGGTTGATACCGACTTCCCCGCCATGAGGCGGCGCAGGCTCGAGACGCTGCAGGTGAACCTGGGATACGTCTGCAACCAGACGTGCGTGCATTGCCACGTGAACGCCGGGCCGAAGCGCACCGAGACGATGTCGCGCGAAACCGCCGACCAGGTGCTCGCCTACCTCGCGGCGAGCGGGGCGGCCACGCTCGATCTCACCGGCGGCGCCCCGGAGCTGAACCTTCATTTCCGCGACATCGTGAGTGCGGCGCGCGAGCTTGGCGCGCGGGTGATCGACCGCTGCAACCTCACCATCCTCTTCGAGCCGGGCCAGGATGGCCTGGCCGAGTTCCTCGCCGGCGAGCGCGTCGAGATCGTCGCCTCGCTGCCGTGCTACACCCCGGAGCTCGTCGACCGGCAGCGCGGCAAGGGCGTTTATGAGCTCAGCATGGCGGCGATCAAGAAGCTCAATGCACTGGGCTACGGCATCGAGGGCAGCGGCCTTACGCTCGATCTGGTCTACAACCCCCAGGGCCCGAGCCTGCCGCCGCCGCAGCACAAGCTCGAGGCCGACTACAAGCGCATCCTCGGGGAAAAGGCCGGGATCGTCTTCAATCGCCTGTACACGATCGCCAACATGCCGATCCAGCGCTTCGGCTCGACGCTGATCTCGAAGGGACAGTTCAACGACTACATGCAGCTGCTGCGCTCGGCGCACAGCGACGCGAACCTCGACGGGGTGATGTGCCGCTCGCTGGTATCGATCGACTGGCGGGGCTACCTCTACGATTGCGACTTCAACCAGATGCTGGGCCTGCCGCTCGCCGTGGTGGGGCGCGCGAGGCCGCACCTGAAGGACGTGCTCGGCAAGGACCTTTCGGGCAATCCGATCGTGGTGCGCGACCACTGCTATGGTTGCACCGCGGGGCAGGGGTCGAGCTGCGGCGGGGCGCTGGCGTGAAAGCAGAGGCGAGACGCGAGACGCGAGTGGCGAGGGAAGCGCTCTACGCACCCGGGCGTTTCTGTCCGACTTCGTATCGATATTCGCCGCGGGTCTTCGACCGCGACGCCGAGATCGTGGCGGACACCCTGTATGTGATCGGCGGCCTCTACGGCAACGTCGAAGCGCTCGCGGCGCTGCGCGCCCTTGCCGCGCGAGAACCCGGCCCGGTCACCCTGGTCTTCAACGGCGACTTCCACTGGTTCGACGTCGCGCCCGACGAATTCGCGCGCGTGAATGGCGAGGTCCTCGAGCATTGGGCGCTGCGGGGAAACGTCGAGACCGAGATCGCGAGCGAGGAATCCGGCGCCGGCTGCGGCTGCGCGTACCCGTTCGACGTGAGCGACGCCGAGGTCACGCGTTCCAACGAGATCATCGAGCGGCTGCGAACGACCGCGCGGGACTTTCCCGGGATGCGCCGCCGCCTG
The DNA here is from genome assembly GCA_041476125.1 of Usitatibacter sp. Classification (GTDB taxonomy): domain Bacteria; phylum Pseudomonadota; class Gammaproteobacteria; order Burkholderiales; family Usitatibacteraceae; genus Usitatibacter. The sequence goes on from JBGOST010000043.1 coordinate 4,105, forward strand.
GGCGCGCTGCCGATGCACCTCGTGGCCCAAGTAGGAGATGCGCGCGTCGGGATCGTCCACGGCGACGCCGCATCGCTCGCAGGCTGGGGCTTCGCGCGCGATCGCCTCGACGATCCTTCGCACCGGCGCTGGATCGAGTCGGCGTTCCGCGATGCGCGCGTGGACGTTTTCGCGAGCACGCACACCTGCCTGCCGGCGTTGCGCGAATTCGAATTCGACGCTCGGAGGGTCGTGGTCGCCAACAACGGCGCGGCCGGCATGCCGAACTATTCCGGCACGTCCTTCGGCCTCGTGACGCGCCTCGCGCGCGCGGCCTTCCCCGGGCCGGAGAAACTCCACGGGGTCGAGTGCGGCGCGATCCACGTCGAGGCGCTGAAGCTCGCCTACGACCGCGAGCGCTGGCTCACGCGGTTCCTCGCGAGCTGGCCCACGGGATCGAGCGCCCACGCTTCCTATTTCAGCCGGATCGTCGAAGGCCCGCGTGCCTACACGGCGCCGGCCCGGCCGAATCGCCCGGGCGCACCGTAGGGCCGCGCCGTCCCCCACGACGGACGTATCCGGATTCCAGGAGCCTTCCATGAACAAGGGCAAGCTCGTCGTCTTGGTCGTGGTCGCCGCGCTCATCGCGGCGTTCTTCGTCTTCGACCTGAAGCAGTACCTCTCGCTCGATTACGTGAAGAGCCAGCAGGAGCACTTCGCGGCCTTCGTGCGCGACAACGCGCTCGCCACCGCGCTCGCCTACTTCGCGATCTACGTCGCGGTCACCGGGCTGTCGCTGCCGGGTGCCGCGGTCCTCACGCTGGTGGGCGGGGCGATCTTCGGCCTGCTGTGGGGGACCGTCATCGTTTCCTTCGCGTCATCGATGGGCGCGACTCTCGCGTTTCTCGCCTCTCGCTTCCTTCTGCGCGACTGGGTGCAGGCGAAGTTCGGCAAGTTCCTGAAACCGATCAACGAGGGCATCGAGAAGGAAGGCGCCCTCTATCTCTTCGCGCTGCGCCTGGTGCCGGCCTTCCCGTTCTTCGCCATCAACCTCGCGATGGGCCTCACACCCATCAAGACGCGCACCTTCTATTGGGTGAGCCAGGCGGGGATGTTCGCGGGCACCGTCGCCTATGTGTACGCGGGAACGCAGCTCGCGCGCATCTCGTCGCTTCGCGACATCCTCTCGCCGGGACTCATTTCCGCATTCGTCCTGCTGGGCCTCTTCCCGGTCGTCGCCAAGAAAGTGCTCGACGTGTTCAAGGCGCGCAAGGCTTACGCCAAATGGACGCGGCCGCCGAAGTTCGAACGCAACGTGGTGGCCATCGGCGCGGGATCGGCGGGGCTGGTGACCGCGTACATCGCCGCCGCCGTGAAGGCGAAGGTGACGTTGATCGAGCGGCACAAGATGGGAGGCGACTGCCTCAACACCGGCTGCGTGCCGTCGAAGGCGCTCATCCGCACCGCGAAGCTGCTCTCGCACATCCGCCGCTCGAAGGAATTCGGCGTGCGCTCCGCATCCGCCGACTTCGATTTCGCCGAGGTGATGGAACGCGTGCAGCGCGTGGTGAAGCAGGTCGAGCCGCACGACTCCGTCGATCGCTACACCAAGCTGGGCGTGGAGTGCCTCAAGGGGACGGCGAAGATCACTTCACCGTGGAGCGTCGAGGTGGCGCTTGAGAACGGCACCCGGAGAACGATCACGACGAAGAACATCGTGATCGCGGCGGGCGCGCGCCCCTTCATTCCGCCCATCCCCGGGTTGAAGGAGGCGAAGCCGCTCACGTCCGACACGGTCTGGGAAATCCGCAAGCTGCCCAGGCGCCTGGTGGTGCTGGGCGGCGGCCCGATCGGATGCGAGCTCACGCAGTGCTTCGCGCGGCTGGGCTCCCAGGTCACGCAGATCGAGATGCTCCCGCGCATCCTGATTCGCGAGGATCCGGAATTCTCCGAGCTGGTGATGAAGCGCTTCCGCGCCGAGGGCGTGGATGTTCTGGTGGGCCACAAGGCGAAGGAAGTGCGCTCCGAGGGGGGCGAGAAGATCGTCGTCGTCGAGCACGAAGGTCGGGAAAAGCGTGTCTCCAGCGACGAGATCCTGTGCGCGGTGGGGCGCGTGGCAAACACTGAAGGCTACGGACTCGAGGAGCTGGGCATCCCCGTCACCAAGCAGAAGACGGTGGAAGTGAACGAATTCCTGCAGGCGCATTATCCGAACATCTACGCGTGTGGAGACGTCGCGGGGCCGTACCAGTTCACGCACACCGCCTCGCACATGGCGTGGTATTGCGCGGTGAACGCGATCTTCGGCCGGTTCAAGAAATTCCGCGTCGACTACTCGGTGATCCCGTGGGCGACGTTCACCGATCCCGAGGTGGCGCGCGTGGGATTGAACGAGACCGAGGCGAAGGAGAAGAGCATCCCCTACGTGGTCTCGACCTACGGCATCGACGATCTCGATCGCGCCATCGCAGACGGCGAGGCGGAGGGATACGTGAAGGTGCTGACCCAGCCCGGCAGCGACAAGATCCTCGGCGTCACGATCGCGGGCGAGCACGCGGGCGACATCCTCGCGGAGTTCGTCGCCGCGATGCGCCACGGCCTGGGGTTGAACAAGATCCTCGGCACCATTCACATCTACCCGACGCTCGCCGAAGCCAACAAGTACGCGGCCGGCGTCTGGAAGCGCAAGCAGGTGACGCAGGGCCAGATGGCGTTCGCCTCGGCGTTCAACGACTGGACGCGCGGTGAAGCGGGTTTCGCCACCGTGATCGCGAAGCTCTTCGCGTTGAAGGACAAGCGGCCCTACTACGAACCGGCGGAAAGCCACGGAGACGACTGATGACAAAGTTCCTTCTCGCCATCGCCGCGCTCGCCACGAGCTTCTCCGCGCTGGCGCTCGATCACAACCACGCCGCATGGGACGCGCTGCTCAAGAAGCACGTGAAGTACGCGCAGAACGGCAGCGCCTCGCGGGTGGACTACGCGGGGTTCGCGAAGGACCGCGCGCAGCTGAAGTCCGTCCTCGACGAGTACCAGAAGGTCACCCGGGCCGAATTCGACGGCTGGAGCAAGCCGCAGCAGCAAGCCTTCCTCATCAACGCGTACAACGCGTTCACCGTCGAGCTCATCCTCACGAAATATCCGGACTTGAAATCGATTCGCGACCTGGGAGGCTTCCTCTCCAAGCCGTGGAGCAAGAAGTTCTTCACGCTCTTCGGCCAGGAGTCGTACCTCGATTTCATCGAGCACGAGGTGCTGCGAAAGGAGGGCGTGTACGACGACCCGCGCGTGCACGTCGCCGTGGTCTGTGCTTCGATCGGCTGCCCGATGCTGCGCAACGAGGCCTTCACGGCGGCCAACCTCGAGGCCGGCCTCGACGACGGCATGCGGCGCTTTCTCTCCGACCGCACGCGCAACCGCTATGACGCCCAGGCGCGCAAGCTCGAGATCTCGAAGATCTTCGATTGGTACGGCAAGGATTTCGAGAAGGGACACAAGGGCTTCACCTCGGTGAAGGCGACGATGGCGAAGTACGCCGAGCTCCTCGCCGACAAGCCCGAGGATCGCGCCGCGGTGCGGGACCAGAAGGCCGACGTCTCGTTCCTCGACTACGATTGGTCCTTGAACGACACCAAGTGAATATCGAATATGAGGGTCAGACTCCCTTATTCATGATTTCCGTCATCGTTCCCGTTCTCGACGAGGCGCTCTCCATCGGGGCCACACTCGCCGCGCTTCAGGCGCTGCGCGCGAAAGGCGGCGAGGTGATCGTGGTCGACGGCGGCAGTCGCGATGCGACCGCGGCGATCGCCGCGCCGCTCGCCGATCGCGTGATGGCCGCGCCGCCAGGTCGCGCCGTGCAGATGAACGCGGGCGCGCGGGAAGCGCGCGGCGATGTCCTCGTGTTCCTGCACGCCGATACGTTGCTTCCCGCCGACGCGGCGGCCGATCTTGCGGGCGCGCTCGACCGCGCGGGCCGGGCCTGGGGCCGATTCGATGTCGACATCGCCGGAAGCGGCGCGCTCCTGGCGCTCGTCGGCTGGTTCATGAACGCGCGCTCGCGCCTGACCGGCATCGCGACCGGGGACCAGGCGATCTTCGTGCGCCGCCCGGCGTTCGAGGCGGCGGGGGGATTCCCCGAGATTCCCCTGATGGAGGACGTCGCGCTCTCCAAAGCGCTCAAGCGCCGGTCGCCGCCGCTTTGCCTTCGCGAGCGCGTCGTCACCTCGGCGCGGCGGTGGGAGCGCCACGGGACGCTCAACACGATCTTCCTCATGTGGCGGCTGCGGCTTGCCTACGCGCTGGGCGCGGATCCGCAACGGCTCGCACGCCGCTATGACGTCGAACACCCTTCGTCCTGAAGCGGCGCGTGTCGCGGTCTTCGCCAAGGCGCCGGTTCCCGGCGAGGTGAAGACGCGGCTTACGGCGCTCCTCGGGCCGGACGGCGCGGCGGGCCTGCACGCGGGGTTGGTCCGCCACGCGCTTTCGACGGCGGCGCAATCGCGCATCGGCGCGGTGGAGCTGTGGTGCTCTCCCGACGAGAGCCATCCCTTCTTCGAGCGCTGCGCGAAGGATTTCGGCGCCTCGCTCCTGCGCCAGGATGGCGCGAATCTCGGCGAGCGGATGCGCAACGCGTTCGCCAGAGCGCTCGCCGCCGGATCCAGCCTCATTATCATAGGCAGCGATTGCCCCGTGCTCGGCACCCGGCACCTGCAGGAAGCGGCCACGGCGTTGCGGTCCGAAGACGCCGCGATCGCTCCCGCCGAGGATGGCGGGTACGTGCTGTTGGGGCTCTCGCGGGAGATTCCGGCGCTGTTCGAGGGGATCGAATGGGGCGGGAGCGCGGTGATGCGCGAGACGCGGCAGAAGCTCGCGTCGCAACGTATCGGCTGGAAGGAGCTCGCCACACTATGGGATGTCGATCGGCCGGAAGACTACGCGCGGCTCCAGCGGGAAGGGCTCCTCGCCGAGGTGCTGTCCTGACCGTTGTCGCGGCACTCGCCGTGCTCGCGCTCACGGGCGCGGCCGCGCTCGAGCCCGTCGCCATTCCCCCGTTCTCCGCCGCGCGCCCCGGAGAACCGCTGCCGCGCGGATGGCGCGAAGCGCTCCTGCCGAACAGGAAGCCGCCGGAGTTCGCGCTGGTTGCCGACGAGGGAGCCACGGTCCTGCGCGTGCGCTCGAGTGCGGCGGCGGGCACGGCGGCGCATTCGTTTCACATCGACGCGACCGCGCACCCGACGCTCGCGTGGCGCTGGAAGATCGACCGCGTCGTCGAGCGCGGCGACCTGGCCGTCAAGAGCGGGGACGATTTCGCCGCGCGCGTCTACGTGTTCTTCGACCTTCCGGAAGAGCAGATGCCGTGGAGCGCGCGCATGCGGTTGAAGCTTGCGAGGCTCCTGCACGGCAGCGATCTTCCGAGCGCCGCCATCTGCTACGTATGGGACAACCGCCACGCGGTCGGCGCTTCGGCCTGGAATCCGTACTGGTATCGCGTCCGCAC
>JBGOST010000044.1:0-9356 GCA_041476125.1 Usitatibacter sp.
CGTCAACATCGGCATCGGCGGCTCGGACCTCGGGCCGGTGATGGCCACCGAGTGCCTGCGGCCCTACGCCAACCCGAAGCTGCGCATGCATTTCGTGTCCAACGTCGACGGCACCCACATCGCCGAGACGCTCAAGCGCCTGCGCCCCGAGTCCACCCTCTTCCTGATCGCCTCCAAGACCTTCACCACCCAGGAGACGATGGTGAACGCCGTGGCGGCGCGCGAATGGCTCTCGGCCGCGGTGGGCGAGGCGGCGCTCGCGAAGCATATCGTCGCCGCCACCGCCAACGTCGAGGCCGCGATCCGATGGGGCGTGCCCGAGTGCAACGTGTTCCCGTTCTCCGAATCCGTCGGCGGGCGATTCTCGCTCTGGTCCTCGGTGGGGTTGCCGATCGCCATCGCCGTCGGCATGGCGCGCTTCGAGCAGCTCCTCGCGGGCGCGCACGCCGTGGACCTGCAGTTCCGCTCCGACCCGCTCGAGCGCAACGCGCCCGCGCTCCTGGGCCTCATCGGGATCTGGAATCGCAACGCGCTCGGCGCCGCGAGCCATGCGGTGCTCAGCTACGCCTCGCGCCTGGGAAGCTTGCCCGCCTACCTCCAGCAACTCGAGATGGAATCGAACGGCAAGCGTGTCGATCGCGACGGCGTGGCGGTGGATTTCCCGACGTGCCCGGTCGTGTGGGGAGGCGTGGAGACTCCGGGGCAGCACGCGTTCCACCAATGGCTGCACCAGGGCACCGACCTCGCCGCGTGCGACTTCATCGTTGTGGCGCGCCCGATGGGCGAGAAGCTCGCGCATCACGAGATCCTGCTGTCGCACGCCTGCGCGCAGTCGGAGGCGCTGATGGAGGGAATCGCCACATCCGATCCGCATCGCGCATGCCCGGGGGACCGCGTGAGCACCACTTTCGTCCTGCCGCGGCTGGACGCGTATCACCTCGGCGCGCTTCTCGCGATCTACGAGCACAAGGTGTTCGTGCAGGCCGCGGTGTGGGGTATCAACGCGTTCGACCAGTTCGGCGTCGAGCTCGGCAAGACGATCGCGGGGCGGGTGCTGCCGGCGATGCGCGGTGCCGGCGTCGAGCTGCATCCGGCGACCGAGCATCTGCTGGGCGTGATCCGCAAGCTCGCCGCGACACCCTAGGACCGCGCCCCTTCGACCATGGCCAGCGAAGACTTCAAACGCATCCTCGAGACGCTCAAGGTCGCGGTGGCGATCGCCGACGCGAAGGGCGTCATCGCCTACGCGAATGCCGCGTTCGCCCAGCTCGTCGGTCGCGAGGTCGTCACGCTGACCCATCTCGACCTGGGATCGCTCTTCGCCGACGGCGACCGCAAGCGCATCCTGCAGAACGTCGCGCGGGTGGGCGAAGGCAAGGCCGCCTCGGCCTTCGTCGACGCCCAGCTCGATGCGCGCGACCGCGGCGCACGCTGGGTGCAGATCGCTTTCCAGCCGGCGCTCGATGCGCGCGACAAGGCCGCGGGGGTGGTCGCGGTGCTGCACGACATCGGGCCGGAGCGCGAGACCGAGCACGCGTTGAATCTCTCGGCCGCGCGCCTCCTCGCCTTCGCCGAGGCCTCGCCCGTCGCCGTGATGATCGAGAACGCCGCGGGCGACATCGAGCTCGCCAACGCGCCCTTCTGCAGCCTCCTGGGGCTCAATTCGGCGCCGCAATCGCTCACCGGCATGCCGGTGCACGATGCACTCGCGCGATCCACGCGGATCGAGCCCAAGGCGCTCGACCGCGCGCGCAAGAAGCCCCGCGATGCGGCGACCTTCACGCTGCGGATTCCGGAAGGCCGCACGCTGACACTCGAGCGCCAGCCGCTCTCGATCGACGAGGTGCCGGCGGGCGCCCTATGGAGCCCGCGCGAGGAAGCCGCGGGAAAGGAGGGTGGAGCGAAGGGTGCCGCCGAGATCGCGTTGATCGAGAAGATCGGCATGGAGCTCTCGGTGGCGATGGAGGGCATCTCCGCCATCTCGATCCGCGCGCAGCAGATGGAATTCGACCCCGCGATGGTGGATCACTTCCAGCGCATCCGCACCTCCACCGAGACGGCGATGGCCGCGATCGGCGACCTCGTCGACTTCTCCAAGATGTCCGGGGGCGTGGTGCTGCACAAGTCCGAATTCGGCCTGCGCGCGGCACTCGCCGATCTCGTCGCGCGGCTTGCGCCTACCGCCGAGGAGCACCAGTGCCGCATCCGCATCAAGGTCGAGCAGGACGTCTCGGATACGCTCGAGGGCGACATCGACCGGCTGCTTCTCGTGATGAAGAACCTGCTCGACAACGCGTTCGCGCTTCTTCCGGGCGCGGAGATCACGCTGCAGATCACCCCGGAGTACATGACCGAGTCGGGAATCCAGCTCTCCTTCAGCGTCATCGCGGCGGGCGAGGCCGCGCACCATCCGATGTCGAAGGGATCGGCCGAGGCCGGAATGGGTGTCGCGGTCGCGAAGTTCATGATCGCCGCAATGGGCGGCAAGCTCGCCATCTCTTCGCGGCCCACGGGCGATCCGCTCTATTCGTTCACCATCGAATTCCCCGTGCGGCCCTCGCCCGCGCCACTGCCACGCGCGACTTACGTGTCGCTCGTCGGCTTGCCGGTGCTGGTCGTCTCGGGAGACTCCGACCAGCGCCTGTCACTCTCCAACCTCCTGCGCGGCTGGCGCATGATCCCGCTCGAGGCGGACAACGCTCCGATGGCGATGGCGCTCCTCGAGCGCATGGACCAGGAGAACAGCCCCATTCCGGTAGTGCTCCTCACCAACCGGCTCCCGGTGCAGGACGGCTTCCTGCTCGCGTTCCGCATCAAGCACCATCGCAAGTTCCGCTCGACGCTGGTGATGATGCTCGCCACCGAGGGCAAGCCCGGGGACGCCATCGCCTGCCGCGAGAACGGCATCTCCGCGTACATGCGCTACCCGATCAGCGCGGGGCAGCTGAACGAAGCCATCGTCGCCGTGACGGGGGCGTCCGTCGACGCGGACGAGACGCCCACGCTCGTCACGCGCCACTCGCTGCGCGAGCAGCGCAAGGGCGCGACCATCCTGCTCGTCGATCCGACGCGCGAGAGCCAGATCCTCGCCGCGCACATCCTCGGGCGCCAGGATTGCAGCCTCGTCGTCGCCAACGACCTGAACGACACGCTTGCGGCACTCGACCAGGACGTCTACGACATCGTGCTCGTCGACACGTCGCTCCCCGGGCTGGGCGGCGACGACGCGGCGAAGCTTCTTCGCTCGCGCATCTCGCGCGACCCCGATGCCGCGATGTTCGTCGCCGTGAGCGCCGAACACTCCCCGGCCTTCCGCGCCGCCAAGACCGCCATCGGCTTCCGCACCACGATCGGCAAGCCGTTCCGCAAGGAAGACCTGCTGGGCATGCTCGCCTCCCTCGGGCGCGAGCCCGTCGAGGCGATGTAGACCGGCGTATCGTAGCGTCGCCATGCGAAATCTCCTCGCGACCCTGCTGGTGCTCTTCGCGGCGACGGGTGAAGCCCGTCTCATCGCGGCCCCGTCGCACCAGGAGTTGCTCGACAAGTCCGACCTCGTCGTCATTGCCGTCGCCACGGCGGTTCGCGACACCGAGGAGCGCGCCGACCTGCCCGGGATCACGATGACGATGCCCGACAGCAAGACGCGCGGATTCGGGGTCGCGGGCATCGAGACCCGTTTCCAGGTTTCTGCGGTGCTCAAGGGCGGCAAGGCGCTCAAGGAATTCGTCCTGCACCACTATCGGCCGGTGGACTCGCAGCCGACCATCAATGGCCCGATGCTCGCCGCGTTCGAGCCGGACAAGAAGATCCCGCACCTGCTTTTCCTGGTGCGCGAGAAGGACGGGCGGTATGCGCCAACCTGCGGCCAGGCCGACCCCGGCTACCTGTGCGTCCACGCCCTCAGGTGATTTTCAATGCCCTATCACTTGAATCTCGAGGAGCTGCCGACGTATCTGCACGCGACGGTAACGGGCACGCACACTCCGGAGAATGCGTTGAGGTTCCTCAAGGAAGCCCGCGAGGCGTGCGCCGAGCGCGGGTACACCGCAGTCCTGCTCGAGATAAACCTGTCCGGGCCGAGCCTCGATTCGACCAGTATCTTCCGCGTCATCGCGCAAAGGAGCACGGACGCCGCGGGGCTGCGGAAGATCGCCTATGTGGACGCTTCGTCGCGTGACCCGGAAAAGAAGAAGTTCGCCGAGACCGTCGCCATCAATCGCGGCCTCAACGTCCGGCTCTTCCAGGATCTCGCCGAGGCGAAGGAGTGGATGGCACAGAGCCTGTCCGCCGACCCATGAGTCGCCAGGACTATCCGTTTGTCTGCGGGACGGCCTGACCTGTAGCCATTAGCGCGTCGGGATCAGCGCGTCAGCGAGCTCGGCAAAGCCGGCCGCGCCCGCGGAAGGTGTGATCCACGCCGGAAAGTCGGTGATGAGATCCGCCATCTCGAGCACGTTGGCCACGCCGACCGCGTTGGGGAAGAAGGCGAACATCGGCTGGTCGTTGGGCGAATCGCCGACGAAGAGGAACGCGTCCTTCTCCTTGTCGAGGTCGATGTTGAAGTCCTCGCGCAGCATGCGCCGCGTGGTCGAGAGCTTGTCGTAGTCGCCGAACCAGCCGTTCACGTGGATCGAGCTCACCTTCGCGGTGAGGCCCTCGCCCTCCATGATCGCGACGATCTTCACCACCGCCTCGCGCGGCAGGTCGGGGACGTCCTCGCGGAAATCGATCGCGAGGTCGGCCTCTCGGTAGCGCTGGTCGGAGGCGATCGCGCAGCCCGGGACCTCCTTCAGGATCTTCGCGGCGATCTCGAGCAGCCGTCCGCCGCGGCGCGCCCGCTCGTCGTCCCCGATCACGTAGCGCTTCACGAGCCTTCCCGCCTTGGTGTCGTAGCGGAACCAGAAGGCGCCGTTCTCGCCCACCACCGCGTCCACGGGCCACATGCGCGCGATGTGGTCGCACCAGCCCGCGGGCCGGCCGGTGACGGGGATTACCAGCAATCCCGCGCCGCGCAGGCGCTCCAGCGCCGTGTACGTGGCCGCGAAGAGCCGGCCGTGCGAGGTGAGCGTGTCGTCGATGTCGGTCAACACGCCGCGGATGCGCCCGCGCGCTTCGACGGGAAATTCGGCGAGCGGCTTCAAGAGCCCCGCTTCATGAACTCGGCCACCGCCGCGCGCTCCGACGCTCCCATGTGCAACCCGCATTTCGTGCGGCGCCACAGGACGTCCTCGGCGCTCTGGGCCCATTCCTCCGCGACGAAGTACTGGATCTCGCGCTCGGTGAGGCCTGCGCCGAAATGGCGTCCCAGCGCCTCGGGCTTGCGCGCCTCGCGGAACACCTTCGGCGTGCGGCTGCCGTGGCGGCGCACCACGCCTTCGACGAGCTCGCGGCCCAGCTCGCGGTAGTTCTCGTGCATGGCGTCGCGGTACGCGTTGAAATGCCCCACGTCGCCTCCGGGGAGCTCCTCGCGTTCGGTCCATTCGGGCTTGGCCGCGGGAAAGTAGGGCTTCAACAACTCGAGCGCTTCCTCGGCGAGCCTGCGATAGGTGGTGATCTTGCCGCCGAAGACCGTGAGGAGCGCCGCCTTGTGGTGCTCGTGATCCACCTTGAGGACGTAGTCGCGCGTGACTTCCGACGGGTTGTCGCTGCCGTCGTCATAGAGCGGGCGCACGCCGGCGTAGGTCGAGACCACGTCGGCGTTCGAAAGCGGCTTGGCGAGGAAGCGATTGGCGGCATCGAGGAGGTACTGCGTTTCCTCGGGCGTGATGTGCGCGGCATCCTCGATGCGGTCGACCGGAACGTCGGTCGTGCCGATGAGGCTGAACTGCTTCTCGTACGGGATCACGAAGACCACGCGCTTGTCCGGGTTCTGCAGGATGTACGCGTGCCCCTGCGAGTGGACCTTGGGCACGATGATGTGGCTGCCCTTGACCAGGCGCACGCGGTCGGTGATGCGGTCGCCCTCGATGCGGTCGAGGACTTCGACGACCCAGGGCCCGGCGGCGTTCACGATCGCGCGCGCCCGCACCGTGCGACGTTCTCCGGAAGCCGCCGCCACCACCGCCTCCCATTCGCCATCCACGCGCTTGGCACTCTCGAAGCGCGTGCGCGTGAGCACCGTCGCGCCCTTCTCGCGGGCGGAGACGGCATTCAGGATCGTCAGGCGCGAATCGTCGACGCGGCAATCGGAGTAGACGAATCCCGAGCGGATGTCGCCCTTCAGGCCCGCGCTGAACTCCATGTGCGGAAACGAGATCGCCTTCGACCCGGGCAGGGTGATGCGGCCTCCCAGGTGGTCGTAGAGCCACAGCCCGGCGCGGATCATCCACATCGGGCGCATGCTCGCGTCGTACGGCAGGACGAACATGAGCGGCCGGATGATGTGGGGAGCGAGCCGCAGCAGGACTTCGCGCTCCTGGAGCGCCTCGCGAACCAGGCGGAACTCGTACTGCTCGAGGTAGCGCAGCCCCCCGTGGATGAGCTTGGAGCTCCACGAGCTCGTCGCCGAGGCGAGGTCGCCCTGTTCGATGAGCGTCACGGAAAGCCCGCGGCCGGCCGCGTCGCGCGCGATGCCGCAGCCGTTGATCCCGCCGCCGATCACGAGGAGATCGATCATGAAAACCGGGACAAAAACCGGGGACAGACCCCAGTTTTCTGCTCCGTGGAAAACTGGGGTCTGTCCCCGGTGTTCAGCGGCGCCCCCATTTGTCCCACCATAGCAGCCCGATGATCGTCTTGGTGTCGGTGATGATGCCATCGCGGACCCATTCGAGGGCGTCGGCAAGCTTTACCTCGAGGGTCTCGAGGTGCTCGCCCACGTCGAGCTTGGCGCCGACGTGGGTTAAGTCGCGCGCGCCGTAGAGCTCGATCACCTCGTTCGAGTAGCCGATGCAGGGGTCGAGACGCGCGAGCTGCCACCAGTCGGCCGCCTCGAAGCCGCATTCCTCGATGAGCTCCCTCCTGGCGGTGGCGAGCGGGGCCTCGCCGCGCTCGAGCTTGCCCGCGGGCAGCTCGATGAAATGGCGCTGCTTGGGATAGCGGTACTGGCGCTCGAGGAGGATGGTGCGCGCGTCGACGAAGGCGAGGATCATCACCGCGCCCGGATGCTCGACGTACTCGCGCCACGCGGTCCTGCCGTCGTGCAGGAGAACCTCGTCGCGGCGCACTTTCAGCAGCTTGCCGTCGTAGGCGAGCTTCGTCGAGACGGTGGACTCGGTGAAGTCCGCGGAAGACTCCGGGGGCTTCGTCATACGTTGCATCCTCTACCGCGAAACCGCTTCCCACGCTTGCTCCCTCCCCCTGTAGGAGAGCCCCCTAGGGGGGAGAGGGTAGCCCTCACATCGATGCCGTGATGGCGCGTGCGCAGAGGCTCATCAGCGGCCCCGGGAGCACGCCGAGGATGAGGACCGCAATCCCGTTGGCCGAGAGGATCCAGCGCGTGTCGGCCCGGTGGTCGAGCGAGATCTCGCCGGCGGGGGGATCCATGTACATGACCTTCACCACCCGCAGGTAATAGAAGGCGCCGATAACCGACAGCAGCACCGCGAAGACCACGAGCCACGTATAGCCCGCGTCGAGGACCGCCTGCAGCACCGCGAGCTTGGCGAAGAACCCGACCGTCGGCGGAATGCCGGCCAGCGAAAACATGAGGATCAGCATGACGAAGGCGTACCACTTGGAGCGCTGGTTCAGGCCCCGGAAATCGTCGAGGTTCTCCGCCTCGAAGCCCGCGCGCGACAAGAGCAGGATCATGCCGAAGGAGCCGAGCGTCATCAGCACGTAGGCGATCACGTAGAACATCGCCGCGCTGTAGCCGTTCTGGTCGGCGGAGAGGATGCCGAGAACGAGGAAGCCCATGTGCGTGATGGTCGAGTAGGCGAGCATGCGCTTCAGGTTCGCCTGCGCGATCGCGATGACGTTTCCGATCGCCATCGAGGCGACGGCGAGCACCACCAGCATCTGCTGCCAGTCGTGGGACATGCCCTGCAGCCCGGTGGCCAGCAGCCGCATGATGAAGGCGAAGGCGGCGAGCTTGGGCGCGGCGCCGATGAAGAGCGTGGTGGGCGTGGCGGCGCCGTGATAGACATCCGGGATCCACATGTGGAACGGCGCCACGCCCAGCTTGAACGCCACGCCGGCGACGACGAACACCAGGCCCAGGATCGCGAAGATGCTCTTTTCCTCCCCCTGCTCGAACGCGAGGGCCACGCGCGTCAACTCGAGGGAACCGGTCGCGCCGTAGATCATCGACATGCCGTAGAGCAGGAATCCCGAGGCGAGGGCGCCCAGCACGAAGTACTTCATCGCCGCCTCGGTGGCGCGCACCGAATCGCGCTGCAGGGCGACCATCGCGTATTGCGATAGCGCCAGGAGCTCCAGGCCGAGGAAGAGAGTCACGAAGTGGTGCGCCGAGATCATCACCATCATGCCGAGCGTGGCGAAGAGCGCCAGCGAGAGGAACTCGCCCTTGAGCAGTCCCCGCACCTCGAGGTAGGTGCGTCCGTAGAGGATCGTGATGGCCACCGACAGCAGCGTCATCACCTTCAGCACCTGGGACATCACGTCGGCGACGAACATGCCCTGGAACGCGTGCACGGTCGCGTTTCCCGTGGTCGTCATCGTGATCGCCGCGGTGCCCACGAGAGTGACCTGGGCGAGCCAATAGGTGATGTGGCGCTCGTGCTCCTTCAGGAAGACGTCGACGACCAGCAGCGCGCAGGCGAGCAGCAGCAGCACCATCTCCGGGATGGCGGGCGCTACCGAGACGAGCGAGAAGGTGGCCTGGTTCATGGGGTCATAGCTTGCTCTTCGCGACGTGGCTCAAGAGCTCGTGGATCGAGGGGTTCATCACGTCGGACAGCGGCTTGGGATAGATGCCCATGGCGAGGACCGCGACTGCCAGCATCGCGAGGAACGTGATCTCGCGCCAGCCCACGTCCTTCAACGCGGCGACGTGGTCGTTGGCCACCGCGCCGTAGACCACGCGCTTCACCATCCACAGCGTGTAGGCGGCGCCGAAGATGAGGGTGGTGGCGGCGAGGAACGCGTACCAGAAGCTCGACTTGATGGTCCCGAGGATCACGAGGAACTCGCCGACGAAGCCGCTCGTGCCCGGAAGCCCCGAGTTGGCCATGGCGAAGAGGACGAAGAAGGCCGCGAACACCGGCATGGTGTTGGCGACGCCGCCGTAGTCGGCGATGTCGCGCGAATGCACGCGATCGTAGAGCACGCCCACGCACAGGAAGAGCGCGGCGGATACGAAGCCGTGCGAGATCATCTGCATCAGAGCGCCCAGCATCGCGTCGGGGTCGAAGATGAAGGCGCCGAGGGTGACGAAGCCCATGTGCGAGATCGAC
>JBGOST010000045.1:0-9310 GCA_041476125.1 Usitatibacter sp.
CGATCGGTTCCCATGCTTCGCCACACGCGCTCCGGCGCCGGCCGCGACGAACATCGCCGCGGTGGAAATGTTGAAGGTCTGGGAAGCGTCGCCCCCGGTGCCGACGATGTCGAGGAGCTTGTCGCGGTCGGGCACCTCGACCTGGGTCGCGAATTCGCGCATCACCTGCGCTGCGGCGGCGATCTCGCCCACGGTCTCCTTCTTCACGCGCAAGCCCACGGTCAGCGCGGCGATCATCACCGGTGTGGCCTCGCCGTTCATGATCCTGCGCATCAGCGCGAGCATCTCGTCGTGAAAGATCTCACGGTGTTCGATCGTGCGTTGGAGTGCTTCCTGCATCGAGATGGTCATGGTGTGTTTCCCCTAGCGGGTGTTCAGGAAATTTGCCAGCAGCTCGTGACCCTGCTCGGTCAGGATTGCCTCCGGGTGGAATTGCACGCCATCGACTGCAAGCTCGCGATGGCGCAGCCCCATGATCTCGCCGTCGTCGCTCTCCGCGGTGACCGCTAGGCAGGAGGGCAGGCTCGCGCGCTCGACGACCAGCGAATGATAGCGCGTGGCCGGGAAGGGGCTCTGCAGGCCCGCGAACACGCCCTCGCCACGGTGCGTGATTTGCGAGAGCTTGCCGTGCATGACGCGTCCCGCGCGCACGACCTTTCCGCCGAACGCCTGCCCGACCGCCTGGTGTCCGAGGCACACGCCCAGGATCGGGATCTCGCCCGCGAAACGCTCGATCAGGGGCACGCAGATGCCCGCTTCGGAGGGCGTGCACGGCCCGGGCGAGATGACGATCTTCTCGGGCTTCCACGCCGCGATCTGTTCCAAGGTGAGCGCGTCGTTTCGATGCACCTGCACGTCGGCGCCCAGCTCGCCGAGGTACTGCACGAGGTTGTAGGTGAAGCTGTCGTAGTTGTCGATCATGAGCAGCATGGCGCGGGGCCCCCCGATCAGACTTCCTGGTCCAGCCCGGCCTGTACCATCTCCGCGGCGCGCAGCACCGCGCGCGCCTTGGAGAGGGTCTCGCGCCACTCGTTCTCGGGAATCGAGTCGGCCACGATCCCCGCCGCGGCCTGGACGTAGAGCTTTCCATCCTTCACCACGCCGGTGCGAATCGCGATGGCGAGGTCCAAGTTGCCGTTGAAGCCGAGGTAACCCGCCGCACCCGCGTAGACGCCGCGCTTTTCGGTCTCGAGCTCGTCGATGATCTCCATCGAGCGCACCTTCGGCGCTCCCGTGACCGTGCCCGCTGGAAAGGTCGCGCGCAGCAGCTGCATCGGCGTGAGCCCGGGATCGACCTCGCCCTCCACGTTGGAAACCATGTGCATCACGTGCGAGTAGCGCTCGACCACCATGGTCTCGGTTACCTTCACCGAACCGATCTTGGCGATGCGGCCCACGTCGTTGCGCCCCAGGTCGATGAGCATGAGGTGCTCGGCGCGCTCTTTCGGATCGGCGAGGAGCTCTCGTTCCATCTCCAGGTCCTTTTCCGGCGTCGAGCCGCGCTTGCGCGTTCCCGCGATGGGCCGCAGCGTCACCTTGTCGCCTTCGCGGCGCACCAGGATCTCGGGCGAGGCGCCGACCAGCTGGCAATCGCCGAAATCGAAATAGAACATGTACGGCGACGGATTGATCGAGCGCAGCGCCCGGTAGAGGTTGACCGGCGAGTAGGGAAAGGGCTGCGTCAGGCGCTGCGAGACCTGCACCTGCATCATGTCGCCGTCCGCGATGTAGCGCTTGCACTTCGCGACCGCATCGTAGAACGTGCGCTCGCCGATGTTGGAGCGCGGCGCCTCGAGGGAGGCTTGCGGCTTGTGCGCCGGCAGCTCCGCGGGCCTGCGCAATCGCGCTCTCAGCTCCTGCAGGCGGCGCGAGGCGTTCGCGTAGGCGCCCGCCTGCGCGGGATCGGCGTAAACGATGAGGTGAAGCTTGCCCGACAGGTTGTCGACCACCGCGAGCTCCTCGGAGAGCAGCAGGCGAATGTCGGGCAGCCCGAGCGGGTCGGGCTTGGGCGCGGTGCGCAGCCGCCCCTCGATGTAGCGCACGGTGTCGTAGCCGAAATAGCCGGCGAGGCCGCCGGCGAAGCGAAGCGCGGAGCCGATGGGAGCGGCGCGGAAAGTCGCCAGGTAGCGGTCGATGTACTCGAGGGGGTCGTCGACCTCGCGCTCTTCGACGGGCTTGCCGTCGCGCTGCAGGCTCACGCGATTCGCCCGGACCTCGAGGCGCTCGCGCGCCGGAAGGCCGACGATCGAATAGCGCCCGAAGCGCTCCCCGCCGATCACCGACTCGAGGAGATACGACCCCGGGCGGTCGGCGAGCTTGAGGTAGATCGAAAGCGGCGTGTCGAGATCGGCGAGCGTCTCGAGCTGCAGCGGGATTCGGTTGAAGCCGGCGCGGCCGAGCGCCAGGAATTCGTTTTCAGTCATGGGTCACCACACGGTTCATGTTCGACGGAAACGGCAAGGACGGGCGCTTCTAGCGCCAGCTTTGCCATCGCCAATCGAAATGAGGTCCGCGCAGTGCCATGAGTGAGGGGAGCCGGTTGCGACTAAGTGGTGATTATTGTAGCTCGCTTCAAAGCCTCGCGCAGGCGCCTCACGGCGGCGGCGCGGTCCTTGTCGCCGAAGATGGCCGAGCCCGCGACGAAGGTGTCGGCCCCGGCGCGCGCGATCTCCTCGATGTTGTCGGCCTTCACGCCGCCGTCGACCTCGAGCCAGATGTCCCTGCCGCTCGCATCGATGCGCGCGCGGGCCTGCCTCACCTTCGCGAGCGCGGAACGGATGAACGATTGCCCGCCGAAGCCGGGGTTGACGCTCATCACGAGGACGAGGTCGACCTTGTCGATCACGTGGTCGAGATGCACGAGCGGGGTCGCGGGATTGAACACCAGCCCCGCCTTGCACCCGTTGTCGCGAATCAGGCCGAGCGTGCGGTCGACATGGTCGCTCGCCTCCGGATGGAAGCTGATGATCTTCGCCCCCGCCTTGGCGAACTCGGGAATGATGCGATCCACGGGCTTCACCATGAGGTGCACGTCGATCGGGACCGTGGTGAACGGGCGTATCGCCTCGCACACCAGCGGGCCCACCGTGAGGTTGGGGACGTAGTGGTTGTCCATCACGTCGAAGTGGATGAGGTCCGCGCCCGCGGCGATGACGTCGCGAACCTCCTCGCCCAGGCGCGCGAAATCCGCCGAAAGGATGCTTGGGGCGATGCGGAATTCTTTTCCGGCCATGGCTTGAATTTCGCGCTCTTCGAAGGCGTGGCGATTCTACGTGGAAACGGCTCGCGGCGCCCTCGGAGAGGCGAAAATCTCTGCTAACATCGTTCGATGCCCGAGGCGAAAAAATACAGCGTCGCGGTGACGGCGCATTCGACGTACCTTCCCGACCAGTCGGATGAAGAGGAAGATCGCTACGTCTTCGCCTACACGATCCGCATCACCAACAACGGCAACGTGCCGGCCCAGCTGGTGAGCCGCCACTGGATCATCACCGACGCGGACAACCAGGTCCAGGAAGTGCGCGGCATGGGCGTGGTGGGCGAGCAGCCGGTGCTCAAGCCGGGCGATACCTTCGAGTACTCGAGCGGATCCTCGATCCCCACCGCGGTCGGCACCATGCGCGGCAGCTACCAGCTGGTCGCAGAGGACGGCACGCGCTTCGAGGCTTCGATTCCCGAGTTCACGTTGAGCGTTCCCCGCATCCTTCATTGAGGCGGCTCACCCTTCGTCGCGGCCGTCCCGATCCTTCGAAGCCGGGATATCGCCCTTCGGCCGCCTGGGGATCGTCCACCAGACGATCGCCACCGCAATCGCCAGCGCCGCGAATATCTCGAGTAACACCCAGCCCAAGTTCTTCCCCTGCGTTCGAGCGCGAAGTGCGGACATTATCGACGATCGGGCGCGTGGCGGCGTGCGCCATCGCGGCCGCGGGGCTGCTCGCGGGCTGCGCCTCGGAGCCGCCGCAGGAGATCGCGCGCGCACCCGAGCTGCTCGTCTGCCCGCCGGTCGAGAAACCCGTCTGTCCGCCGGCCGCGCCGCTGCCCACGCCCGCGCCGCCGCCCCCTCCGGTGGAGTACCGCGGCAAGCTGCAACCCGCATCCTGGCTCGACCTGCCGGCGTGGGGCCGCGAGAGCCTGCGCGATTCCCTCGAGGCCTTCGTGCGCGGCTGCCAGGCGCTGGAGAAGCAGGACGCGTGGAAAGCGGTCTGCGCGGGAGCGCACGTGATGTTGCCCGGCTCGAGCGAGCGGGATATCGCCGCGTTCTTCGAGCTCAATTTCGAGCCCTACCAGGTCGTGAATCCCGACGACACGACCACCGGAATGGTGACCGGCTACTACGAGCCGCTGCTGCACGGCAGCCGCGTGCGCACGCAGCGCTATCGCTATCCGATCTACCGCGTGCCGCGGGACCTGCTGGTGGTCGACCTCACGGAGGTTTTCCCCGAGCTCAAGGGCAAGCGCCTGCGCGGGCGGCTGGAGGGCAATCGCGTCGTGCCCTATCTGTCGCGCGGCGAGATCGATCGCGAGGGCACGCCGCTGAAGGGCAACGAGCTCGTCTGGGTCGACGACCCGGTCGACGTGTTCTTCCTCCACATCCAGGGCTCGGGACAGGTCGAGCTCGAGAGCGGATAACGGATTCGCGTCGGTTATGCGGACCAGAACGGGCACCCGTTTCGCTCCCTCGGACGCCGCCTCATCTCGAGCGGCGAGATCCCGGCGGAGAGAGCCTCGATGCAGGGCATCAAGGACTGGGCGCGTCGCAACCCGCGCCGCGCGCAGGAATTCCTCAACGCCAATCCGAGCTACGTGTTCTTTCGCGAGTTGTCGACGGACCTGATCGGCCCGATCGGCTCCCTCGGCGTTCCCCTCACCGCGGAGCGCTCGATCGCGGTCGATCCGCGCGTCGTCCCGTTGGGCGTGCCGGTGTACCTCGCGACGACGTGGCCCAACACCAGTGACCCGCTCAATCGCCTGATGGTGGCGCAAGACACCGGAGGCGCCATCGCCGGAGCGGTGCGGGTCGATTTCTTCTGGGGATTCGGAGATGCGGCCGGAAACCAGGCGGGGAAGATGCGCCAGGCCGGGCGCATGTGGGTGCTGCTGCCGAAGGGCTACAAGCCGCCGCCCGGCGTCGACTCCAACGGCTCCTAAAGGGGGGCCCTAGCGGTTCGCGGCGCTCGGCGCCGAAACTTTCGCGGCGGTGAGTTTCTTGTCGAACTCCGCGATCGGCATCACGCCGGGAACGCGCTCGCCGTTCTCGAAGAAGATCGTCGGCGTTCCGTTGATGCGCTTCTCGCGACCGAACGCGAGGTTCTGGTCGATCGGCGTGGCGCACTTGCCCTCGCCTGGAGCCGCCGCGTCGCGCACCATCATGTCGATCCAGGTCTTGCCGCGGTCCGGCGCGCACCAGATCGCCTTCGCCTTCTCGAGGGAGTCCTGCGAAAGGATCGGGTACAGGAACACGTACATCGTGGTGTCCGTGATGCCCATCAGGTCGCGCTCGAATCTCTTGCAATAGCCGCAGTTCGGGTCCTCGAAGATCGCGAACCTGCGCGAGCCGTTGCCCCTCACGATCTTGATCGCGCGCTCGAGCGGCAGCTCGTCGAACTTGATGGCGCTGAGCTGGCGCATGCGCGCCTCGGTGATGTTCTCCCTCGCCTTCGTATCGATGATCGACCCGAGGAGGATGAACGACACCTTGTCGTCGGTGTAGATGATCTCGCTTCCCGTCACCACTTCGTAGAGGTTGCCGTAGGGGATCTTGCGCACGCTCTCGACGGGCGCCTCGGGGACCTTCTTCTTCAGCTCGGCCTTGATGCGGTCGGCGTCATCGGCGGCATGGGCGCCCAGGCTCATGAGCGCGGCGGTACCGAGGGCGAGGAGGAATGCGCGAAGGTTCATGGGAATCGATCCGAATAGGTGATATTGGGCAGCGCTTGAACGGCGAAAGTTCCGCGCAGTCCGTGATGAAGGATTATCTCATTGCGCGGCGCGCAAGTGCGGATTTCGCCCAGGGCTGGCGCTCGACGAGCCCCAGGCCCAGGTTTCGAATCCTGCGGATCGCCTCTTCATCGGCGCCGAACAGCCGATCGAGCCCATGGGTCACGACCTGCATCGCCGTCACATCCTCGCTGCGGGCGCGGGCGTAGCGCCGCAGCACGCGCAGGTCGCCGGGGCGCTCGAGCGGCGAGCGTCCCGCGAGCACTTCGGACAGCGCTCGCGCGTCCTGGAACCCGAGGTTCACGCCCTGCCCCGCGAGCGGATGAACGGCGTGGGCCGCATCTCCCACCAGCGCGGCGCCCGGCGCCACGGGACGGCGCACGCGGATGAATCGCAGCGGGAAACGCGCCACGCTCGACACGAGCCGCAGATCCCCGAGCACCGCGCCACCGGCGTCGCGCACGCGGCGCTCGAGCGCTGCGGGCTCGAGTGCCGCGATCTCGTCGGCCAATGCCACGGGAGCGGACCACACGATCGAGATGCGTCTTCCGGGAAGCGGCAGCCATGCGAGCACGCCGTCGGCGCGGAACCACTGGCGCGCCACGCAGCCGTGATCCCTTTCGGTATCGAAATTCGCGACGATCGCGCTCTCGCCGTAGGGTCGCTCGTCGAATGCGATCGCGAGGAGCGCGCGCACCTTCGAATCGGGGCCGTCGGCGCCGACGAGGAGGCTTGCTTCGACTCGATCGCCTCCTTCGAGCTCGGCCCAGCCGCCGGCCGCGGTCGCCGCCGCGGCGACGACCTGGCGGCCTCGAGCAAGCTTCACATTGGGTAGCGATCGCGCGTGAGCTTCGAGCGCGTCGGTGAGACGACCGCCTTCGACGATCCACGCCAGCGCGCCGCCGGGAGGCGCGGCGAAGGTGAGCTTCGCACCCCGGTCTGCGAAGATCTCCATGTTTCGCACCGCGACGAGCCGCCGCGCGTCGAGCCTCGACCACGCCCCGATGTCGCGCAGGAAGCCTCGCGTCCCCGGGCTCACCGAATACACGCGCACGTCGAATTCGTCGGGCGCCGGAGCCGTCCGCGCCGCGGAGGCCTCGATCACCGTGGTGTCGAAGTCGCCGCACGCGCAGGCGAGGGCGAGCCCTACCGGGCCGCCACCCGCGACGAGGAGGGCGGGGCGGCTCATCGCGAGGCGCCGTGGATCATGCGCTCGGCGAGCGCCCGGCGCGCCGGGGCGAACAAGTCGAGCGCGGTGAGCGCGAGCCCGCGACCCCAGGTGGGAATGCGGCGCGAATCGGCGAACGCGGAGACGAGGAAATCGGTGAACGCCACACTGCGAGAGGCGTCTCGGCGCCGCGCGTCGCGATAGGTCGCGAGCATCGTGCTCCCGCCGATCTCCTCCTTCGCGGTCGCGCCGAGCGTGGCCGCGAGCGTTGCGGCGTCGCGCAGCCCGAGGTTCAATCCCTGCCCGGCGATCGGGTGCAACGCCTGGGCCGCGTTTCCCACAATGGCGGTGCGCAACGCGACAGGAGTGTTGACCACGCGCAGCCGAAGCGCGAACGAGGCGCGCTCGGCAACCGCGACGAAGCGCCCGGCGCGATCGCCGAAATGCGCCTGGAGCTCGGCGAGAAAACCGGGCTCGTCTAGGGCGAGAAGCCGTGTGGCCTCTTGCGGCGAAGCGGTCCATACCAGCGCATACCCCTCGCCGGTCGGGAGCAGCGCCACCGGTCCCGTCGGCGTGAAGCGCTCGTAGGCGCGATTGTCCTGGGCGCGGTCGGTCCCCACCTTCGCGAGCACCGCGCGCTGCCCATAGTCCTTTTCCTCGAACGCGATGCCGGGGATCCTTCCGGCGTTGGCGCCGCCATCGGCGAGCACCAGCAAGCGCGAGCGCGCCTCGCGCCCCGAGGCGAACCGGACCAGCGCGGCGTCCGGCTCGAGGTGGATGGATTCGCACGATTCGCCGTAGTGAACCGGGAGCGACAGCGCCTGGAGGCGGCGCGCGAGCGAGCGCTCGAGGGACGCGAAGGGCACCGTGTAGCCGAGCGCCGGCAGCGACTGCTCGGCGGCCTCGAGAAGCGTGCGGCCGGGGCCGCCTTTCTGCGAGATGTGAATCGAGTCGATCGAGGTGGCCTCGGACCCGGGCCACGCCTGCGCCTCCTCGAGGAGATCGCGGCTCGCTTGCGAGAGGGCCAGCGTGCGGTGATCGCTACCGGGGCCGGCGCGCGCCTCGAAGAGCCCGATCGCAAGCCCGCTCGAGGCGGCGAGCGCCGCCACTGTCGCGCCGACGGGGCCGGCGCCGACAATGGCGACGTCGAGGTCGGGCATCAGCGTCCGAGGACGGCTTCCTCGACGTCCTTAACGCGTTTCGGGCATTCGGCGGTGAGGATCTCGCGGCCCTTCGCGGTCACGAGCACGTCGTCCTCGATGCGAACGCCGATGTTCCAGAAGGACTTCGGCACGTTTTCCGCGGGGCGGATGTAGCAGCCCGGCTCCACCGTGAGGACCATGCCGGCCTTCAACTTGCGCCACTTGCCCTTCTGCATGTAGTCCCCGGCGTCGTGCACGTCGAGCCCCAGCCAGTGCCCGGTGCGATGCATGTAGAACTGCTTGTACGACCCGTCCTCGAGGACCTTGTCGACGCTGCCCTTGCAGAGCTTGAAGTCGATCAGGCCCTGCACCAGCACGCGCGTCGCGGCGTCGTGATAGTCGATGAAGTCCGCACCCGGGCGCACCGCCTTGATCGCGGCCTCCTGGGAGGCGAGCACCAGCTCGTACACATCCTTCTGCACCGGGGAGAAGCGCGCGCCGACCGGAAAGGTCCGCGTGATGTCGGAGGCATAGCTGTCCAGCTCGCATCCGGCATCGATCAGCATCAGCTCGCCCTTGCGAAGCTCCGCGGAATTCTCGCGGTAGTGGAGCACGCAGGCATTTGCGCCCGCCGCGACGATGGACCCGTACGCCGGGGCGCGAGCGCCGTTTCGGCAAAATTCATGGATCAGCTCGGCTTCGATCTCGTACTCGCGCTTGCCGGGAGCGGCGGCGCGCATCGCGCGCACATGGGCGGCGCTCGATATGGCCGCGGCGCGGCGCATCACCGCGAGCTCGTTGTCGTCCTTGAAGAGGCGCATGTCGTTCACCGCGGCGCGCACGTCGCGGATCTGGTCCGGGGCGCTCACGCCGCTGCGCACCTTCGCGCGCACCGCGTTGAGCCAACCCGCCACCCGCAGGTCCCACGCGGGGTCGGACCCGACCGGCGTGTGCAGGACTTCGCGGTTGTCGAGCAGGTCCGGCATGCGCGCGTCGAGCTCGGAGTACGCGCAAGCCTCGTCGAAGCCGAAGCTTTCGCGCGCGAGCGCGGGCCCGTAGC
>JBGOST010000046.1:0-9282 GCA_041476125.1 Usitatibacter sp.
AATGGGCGAAGCGCAATCCCGGCAAGCTCAACTACGCTTCCGCCGGCATCGGAAGCTATCCCCACCTCGACATGCTGAGGTTCGTGAAGGCCGCGGGCATCGACGCGACGCACATTCCGTACAAGGGTGGGGCGGGCCAGATGCTGCCCGCGCTCCTCTCGGGCGAGGTGCAGGTCTCGTTCATCAACCTCGCCTCCTCCGGCGAGCAGATCAAGGCCGGGCGCCTCAAGGCGCTCGCCACGACCATGCCCTCGCGCGTGCCGGAGCTTCCGAACGTCCCGACCATGGCCGAGCAGGGTTACGCGGGCATTGGCACCAACGCCTGGCAAGGAATGTTCGCCCCGGCGGCAACACCCAAGCCCATCATCGACAAGCTCTACGCCGCGGTCGCGAGCGTGCTGTCGCGTCCCGAGATGAAGGAGATGCTCGCCCGGCAGCTGATGGCGGTGTCGCTCTCGGCCTCGTCGCAGGAGTTCACCGAGCAAGTCCGCGCGGAGACCCAGTCCTGGGGCGATTTCATCCGCGAGAACAAGATCAAGGTGGATTGAGCCAGGGGCGGCCCTTGCCTCGGGCGAAGGAGCGCGGCTCGCAACCCAAGCACGACCTCGTCATCGAAAAGGATGTCGAGATCCCGATGCGCGACGGCACGCGGCTGCGCGCCGACGTATTCCGGCCGCGCTCCAACGCGCGCTTCCCGGTCATCATCAACCTCGGCGCCTACCAGAAGGACAAGGTCTGGGTGCCGCCGCCGGACCTGGAAGAGGCCGCGAACCCCTACATGAACTGGGAGACGGTGAACCCGCTCTGGTGGGTTCCCCGCGGCTACGCGGCGGTGCGCGTCGATACGCGCGGCAGCGGCAAGTCGCCGGGCCGCACCGATCCCTGGTCGCCTTCCGAGTCCGCCGATTTCTACGATGCGATCGAATGGGCCGGCCGCCAGCCGTGGAGCAACGCCCGCGTGGGAACGAGCGGCGTCTCCTATTTCGCCATGACGCAATGGCTGGTCGCGGGCTTGAAGCCTCCATCGCTCAAGGCGATGATCCCGTGGGAAGGGGCCGCGGACATGTACCGCGACTTCGGCTACCACGGCGGCATCTTCTCCTTCGGCTTCGTGGTGAACTGGTACAACAACCACATGGCGCATCACCTGCTGGGCAAGCCGCAGGCCACGGCGCCGGATGCGTTCTCCACGCCGTGGGTGTGGGAGTACATGCGCAACAGCCTCGACGGCGAGTGGTGGCACGGCCGGCGCGCGCAGTGGGACAACATCGACATTCCCTTCTACAGCGCCGGCAACTGGAGCGGCATGGCGCTTCACCTGCGCGGCAACACCGAGGCGTACATGCGCGCGCGATCGAAGCACAAGCGGCTTCGCATCCACGCGGGCACCCATTACCACCCGTTCTACACGGAGGAGGCGCGGCACGAGCAGCTGCGCTTCTTCGACCATTGGCTCAAGGGCGAGGACACCGGAATCCTGGAGGAGCCGCCGGTGAAGCTGTTGATCCGCAAGGGCGGCCATGGCAACTCCGAATGGCGCAGCGAAAACGAGTGGCCGCTCAAGCGCACGCGCTGGACGAAGTTCTTCCTGCGGCCCGATGTCCGCGGCGGCGCGGAAAATCCCGGAAGGCTCATTGCGAGCGCGCCGCGCAAGGAAGTCTCGGTGTCCTACTCGGCGAGCGGAATGACCAAGGCGGGCGTGGCCAGCGCGTCCTGGACTTCCACCGCGCTCGCCGGAAGCCTGCCGCAGATGGGCGTGTCCTTCGCGACCGAGCCGCTCGAGGCGGATGTCGAGGTCACCGGCCCCGTGGCGCTGGTACTGTGGGTGGCGAGCAGCACCGAGGACATGGACATCTTCGCGACCTTGCGCAACATCGGCCCCGACGGGCGGGATGTTTTCGAGATGGGCCAGCAGGGACAGCCCGTCCCGGTGGCCAAGGGATGGCTGCGCGCCTCCCATCGCGGCCTCGATGAAGGCCTCTCGCTGCCGTATCGGCCCTACCACGCCCACGCACAGCGCGAATGGTTGAAGCCCGCCCAGCCGGTGCGCGTGGAGGTCGAAATCTGGCCTACGTCGATGGTGTTCAAGCGCGGCCACCGCATCGGGCTCGACATTCAGCCCCGCGACGGCGTGGGGAGCGCGCCATACACGCACTACGCCGCCGATTACAATACGGGGACGAACACGATCTTCGCGGGCGGCAACCGCGCCTCCCATTTGCTGTTGCCCGTCATTCCGCGTTAGGAGAGCCCATGGACATAAAACGCGTCGACCACTATTCGATCCGCACGCTCGACCTCGAGAAGTCGAAGCGCTTCTACACGGAAGTGATCGGGCTCAAGGCCGGTCCGCGGCCGCCCTTCGACTTCCCGGGCTACTGGCTCTACAGCGGCGAGCCGCCCGCGGACCTGCAGAACGCCTCGCGCAACTACGGCTTCGTGCACCTCATGGGTTTCGACAAGGACAAGCCCGGGTCGCTCGACGCCTATGTCGGCGAGCGCAAGGCGAGCCCCGACGGCGGCACGGGCGCGCTGGACCACATCGCGTTCGCGGCCACCGGTCGCGAGGCGATGCTCGAGCGGTGCAACCGCCACAACGTGAGCTTTCACGAGCGCGCGGTGCCGGTCCTCGGGCTGCACCAGATGTTCCTCAAGGATCCCGACGGCGTGACGATCGAGCTGAATTACCCGGCCTCCGAAGCGCCGCAGCATCAGTCCGCCAAAGCCGCCGTCACGTCGCGATAACGCGAGCATGTCCGCCGTCGCACAGGCCGCCGCGGCGGCGCAGGCGCTCACCCTCGAGGAAGCGCTCGCCCGCGCCCGCTTCCTCGTCCCGAAGCTGAAGGAACGCGCCGCGCACACCGAGGCGCTGCGCCGCTGCCCCGACGAGAGCGTGCGCGAGTTGAACGAATCGGGCCTCATGCGGCTGCTCCAGCCGCGGCGCGTCGGCGGATCCGAGGCTGAATGGGTGTCGCTCATCGACGTGAGCTCCGAGCTCGCGCGCGGTTGCGGCTCCACCGCATGGAACTGGGCGAACTGGGCGGTGCACCACTGGATGCTGGCACTCTGGCCGCGGCAGTGCCAGGACGAAGTCTGGGGCGAGAATCCCTCCGTGCTCATCGCCTCGGCGCTCATGTTTCCGCCGGGCAAAGCTGCGCGTGTGGCCGGTGGGTATACGTTGAGCGGGCGCTGGCCTTTCTCGAGCGGCGTGGATTCGAGCGCGTGGAACATGATGGGCGCCGTCGTCGAAGGCACGGGCGAGCTGCGCATGTTCGTGGTGCCGCGCGAGGAATACCGCGTCATCGACAACTGGCACGTGCTGGGGCTGTGCGGCACGGGAAGCAAGGACGTCGAGATCAAGGATCTCTTCGTCGCCGAGCACCGCACGCTCGCCGTCGATGCGACGAAGGGGGGTGCCACGCATCCGGGCGCGGCCGCCAATCCCGCGCCAATCTTCCGCATTCCGCTCTTCGCCGCACTGCCGCACATGCTCACCGGCATTCCGCTCGGCGTGACGCAGGGCGCCTACGACATCTTCCTCGACGGGTTGCGCGCGCGCGTGTCGCGTTACTCCGGCAAAAGCCTCGCGGACATGGCGGCGGTGCAGATCAGGGTCGCCGAGGCTTCCGCGTGCATCGACACGGCGCGACTGGTGCTGCGCCGCGGTTGCAACGCGGCACAGGCGATCGCCGAGCGCGGCGAAGCCCCGGACCTGATGACCAAGGCCACATGGCGCCGCGACGGCGCCTTCGCCGCGCAGTTGTGCCAGCGCGCGATGGACGTCATCTACAAATCCGCCGGCGCCACCGGTCTCTACGACGACCAACCGCTGCAGCGCTCCTTCCGCGACCTGCATGCCGCGAATGCGCACATCTCCATGATGTGGGATGCTCAGGCCACGACTTACGGGCGAATCGCGCTGGGCTTGCCGAGCGACAACCCCACTCTTTAGCTTTTAACAGGGAGAACGACCATGTTCGAACGACTTTCCCGCAGCTGGAGCCTGGTCAAGGCGAGCGCTTCGGTGTTGAACCAGGACAAGGAGCTGCTGCTGTTTCCGCTCATTTCCACGGTCGCGGTCATCGTGGTGGCCGCGTGCTTTGCGCTGCCGATCCTCGGGGCGGGTGCGCTCGATGGCCTGACCCGCGACGCGGAGGGCCACGTTCCGGTCGCCACGTACGTCGTCGCCTTCCTCTTCTACTTCAGCCAGTATTTCGTGATTTTCTTCTTCAACTCCGCGCTCGTCGGCGCGGCCATGATGCGCCTCGACGGGAAAGAGCCGACGTTCAGCGACGGGATGCGGATCGCAACCTCGAAGATCGGCCACATCGCCGGCTATGCGCTCATCGCGGCGACGGTGGGCATGATCCTTCGCGCCATCCAGGAACGCGTCGGCTTCATCGGCAGGATCATCGTCGGAATCCTCGGCGTGGGCTGGACGCTCGCAACCTATCTCGTCGTACCGATTCTGGTCACGCGCGATGTGGGTCCGATCGATGCCGTCAAGGAGAGCGCCACCCTGTTCAAGAAGACCTGGGGCGAAAGCGTCATCGGGCAGGGCGGAATAGGTCTCGCGTTCGGATTCATTACCTTCGGCGTGATTCTTTTCGGCATCGTCCTGATCGTCGCGGCCATCGTCGCGCAAAGCGGAGTCCTGATCGTTGCGGCGATCGTCCTCACGATCCTGGCGGTGGTGCTGCTCGCGCTCATATCCAGCGCGCTGTCGGGCATCTATGCCGCGGCGCTGTATCGCTACGCCACGACCGGGGAAGGCACGCAAGGGTTCGCGACGAACGTCATGAAGGCGGCATTTGCGCCCAAGTAAAAAGTGATAGGGTTCCCCCCTCGCGCACACCACCGCGCGGGCAGACGCACACCGATGACCACAAATCTTCCGGAGGGGGAATCGCATGCACGCAAATTCACATACAACGAAGGGAATAAACGCAGGTAAGGTCTTTCGCTTTGCCCGGGCGGCATTGCTGGGAGCGCTGGTCGGGCTGGCCTTTAGCCAGGTCGCGGAAGCGGGGAGCAAGTCGCCCTACTCGATCCGCGGCCCGAAGGCCCTGATCGCACCGGATTCCACGCCCCACTTCAGCTGCGAGCTGCGGTCCTTCTCGGGCGCGGGGCTTTTCTGCTATGGCCCGGATGCGATGCGCAAGGCCTATGACATCGACCAGCTGATCGCCGCGGGCTGGACCGGCGCCGGGCAGACCATCG
This sequence comes from Usitatibacter sp., assembly GCA_041476125.1. Lineage (GTDB taxonomy): Bacteria > Pseudomonadota > Gammaproteobacteria > Burkholderiales > Usitatibacteraceae > Usitatibacter. The sequence continues at coordinate 5,221 of JBGOST010000046.1, forward strand.
TCATCATCGACGCGTTCGGCAGCCCCACGCTGCAGACGGACATGGCCACCTTCAACGCCCTCTTCGGGCTTCCGCCGCCGCCCTCGCTCCAGCAGATCCACATGCCGGGCAGCACGCCGTTCGACTACACCGACTTCAACCAGCTGGGCTGGGCGGAGGAAACGAGCCTGGATGTGCAGTGGGCGCACGCTATGGCGCCGGGGGCGAATATCATCGTCGTGGCCGCCGTGGACAACAGCGACTCCGCGATCCTCGACGCGCAGAACTACGCCATCGACCACAAGCTGGGCTACATCATGTCCGAGAGCTTCGGGGAGTCCGAGCTTGCGTTGATGCAGGACGGCGCCGAGGGCCAGCAGATCTTCAACGACAACGAGAAGAGCTACAGCCGCGCCGCCGACGGGAACATCACCGTGCTGGTTGCCTCCGGGGATGACGGCTCGGAGGGCACCGACATCAACGGGGTGTTCCAGAGCTTCCCGGTCGCGAGCTATCCGGCGTCTTCGCCGAACGTCACCACGGTGGGCGGCACGAACCTCTTCTTCGGCACGGCTACGAACGCCAACCCGAACGGGACGTATCAAGGCGAGGTGGTTTGGAACGACGGCTTTGGAGCGGGCGGTGGCGGCTTCAGCGCCTTCTTCAAGACGCCGTCCTACCAGGATTCGATCAAGAACAAGCTCAACGACAAGGTGAAGTTCCGGGCCTATCCCGACATTGCCATGAACGCAGGCGTGAGAGGGGGCGTCATCGTTTACCTCGGATTCCTCGATACCGCTTTTGGCCCGGGGAACAACGGGTTCTACATCTTCGGCGGCACCAGCGCCAGCACCCCGGAATGGGCGGGCGTCATCGCCATCGCAAACCACAAAGGCGGGCAACCGCTCGGGTTCCTGAACAAGTCGCTCTACCAGATGGGCAAGAAGGGCACGCTCGACACCACGATGAACGACGTGACGGTCGGCGACAACAGCCTCGACGGCGTTCCCGGATTCGCGGCCACCGCGGGCTGGGACAAGGCGACCGGCTGGGGCACGCCGAACCTCGGGCTCGTCGACGCGCTTATCAGGGGCAAGTAAGACTCACGGCAGCACAAGCAAACGCAGCTCCGAGACTCGTTCCCGGAGCTGTTTTTTTTCGTCCTTCGTCATCGACCACGCTCGCGAACTCCACAAGCGCGCCGTCCCCCGTGGTCTTGAAGATCCTTCCGTGATGAGCTTCGATCGCGGGATCCATGAGATCGCGCCGATGATTACGAAGCTGCTCGAGCGTGCCTTCCTCGTCCTCGCCCATCAGCCGGCTGTAGCCCACGACGTCGGCCGCGAGGATCGCTACCAGGCGTCGTTCAACTCGCTCCGCGGCCATGGCTCTCCTCGCCGAGACCGCAAGCGAGATCAAGAAGGGATTCAATGTTACGCTGCAAAACGCTCCGATACCCGACCAAGGAATCCTCATGCCGCGCGCCTTCATTTCGACGATAGCTCTCGCGTTTGTACTGACATTGGCTCAGCCGGCGGCGGCGCAGGACCCGGCCTCTTCGATTGTCGGCGTATGGAAGCTCACCAGCTTCGCGCGCAAGGAAGTCGGCACCGACAAGAGTGTTCAACCCTACGGCGAGCGTCCGACGGGTTACCGGATTCACACCCGAGGCGGGCACGCGTTCTATATGTTCTTCGCCGAGAGCCGCAAGGCCCTGGGGCCGGGTCCCACGGATGCCGACCGCGCCGAGCTGTTCAGGACGATGGCGGTTGCCGGCGGGACCTACAAGGTCGAAGGCAACAAGGTCGTCTTCCAATCGGAGGTCTCGGCGGCCGTGTCGACCGGAGCACTGACCTATCGGTTCGAGATCGCCGGCAAGACACTGACGATGACCACGAATCCGGTGAAGAATCCGGCCACTGGCTCCGAGAATGTTTTCGTTACTACCTACGAGAGGGCCGAGTAGATTCCTGGGGCATGATCGCGTCGATCACCGCGCCGGGCTTCTCAAGCGAAACGAAGTGTCCGGCTCCTTCGATCGTGATGGTGCGTTCCGGGCGCAGGACGGTGAAGTTGCGCTCGCGCTCGCTGGGTAGCGACCAATCGCCGTCGGAGTACACCAGGGTCACGGGCGCGCGCACCGCCTTGTAGTGCTGCCGCGCGGCGACCCAGCTCCTCCAATTGCCGAAGAGGGACGCCTCCATCGCGCGATAGCCCCTGCGCCCGCCCGAGGAGCGAAGCTCCGCGAAGAGTGCCGCGGGAAGATTCGAGCGGTCGAGCAGCCCGCCGGCCAGCGCGGTCGCGAGCAACGGGGACGGCTCGAGCGTGAAGCGGCCGAACCATTGGAAGAAGGCGATGACCCAGCCGCCGGAGCCGCGCCGGATGCCGCCGCCGAACCTCTCGCCGTAATCGTAGGGATTGATCGCGACGACGCGCGCCACGCGCTTCGGCGCTTCGGCCGCGACGGTGAGGGCGATCGTGCCGCCGATCGACTCGCCGGCGAGCGTGACTCCATGCAGGTCGAGCCGGTCGAGGAATTCGACCATCGAGTCGCGAAAGAGGATTTCGTCGTATTCGACGGGACGAATGCTCGAGCGGCCATGTCCCGGCAGATCCACCGCATACACGGTGTAACGCTCCTGCAGCGCCGGCACGATTTTCTGGAAATAGTCGAGCTGCGTCCTCAGGGTGTGCATGAGGACGAGCGGCGGCCCGCTGCCGACCTGGCGGTAGCGCAACGTGAACCGGTTGGAGAGGAGGCGGTGTTTCAGCATGGAAGCTCCTTGCGGTGTCATATCAGCAGCATGAGGACCAGCGCGAGCGCGGCGAAGATCAGCCCGACGATCGGGCCGCCGCCATCGTCGTCCGAAGTCATGTCGCGCCGCTCCATCCGCCGCCCAGCGCCCGCACCAGTCCCACGGTGGCCTGGTATTGCGCGGCGCGAACCTGCAGGGCCTGCCTGCGATTGCGCAGCTCGCTGCGGCGCGCGTCGAGGAGCTCGAGCTGGCTCACGAGGCCGTTGCGATAGCGCGAGTCCGAGAGCGAAGTGGTGCGGGCCGCGGAATCGACGGCTCGCGCCTGGGCCTCGGCCTGCTCGGCGAGCAGCCGCAGCGACGAGAGCTGGTCGTCCACGTCGCGGAAGGCGGTGAGTATCTGCTCGCGATAGCGCGCGACCGCCTCGTCGAACTGCGCCGAGGCGCTCTCTATCCCCGCGGTGCGCCGTCCGCCGTCGAAGATCGGGAGCGAGAGCAGCGCCCCGACGCCCCACGCGCGAGCCGACCACTTGAAGAGGTCGCCCAGCTCTGGAGACGCGTATCCGCCGGTCGCAGTGAGCGCGATATCGGGAAACCATGCCGCCTGGGCCACGCCGACGCGCTGCTGGGCTGCGATCATGCTGCTCTGCGCCGCGGAGACGTCGGGGCGGCGCGCGAGGACGGTGGCGGGAACGCCGGCCGGAATGACGGGCAGCGCCGTCGTCCACTCGCCCGCCGGCATGTCGAAATTCGGGGTCGCCTCGCCGACGAGCACCGCGAGCGCATGCTCGAGCTCCACGCGGCGCCGATCGAGCGCGAGCGCGTCGGACTCGGTCGCCGCCACTTCCGTTCGGACGCGGGCGACGTCGAGCTCGGCCACGTCTCCGGCGCGGAAGCGGCGCTCGGTGAGGTCGAGCGTCCCGCGATAAGCGACGACGGTGCCGCGCACGAGCGCGCGCTCCACGTCCAGCGCCCGCAACGCGAGATAGGTCTGCGCGACCTCGGCCTGCACGAGCAGGCGCGTGCTCTGCAGCAGAGCCTCGCGCGATTGCGCGTCGAGACGCGCGGCGTCGCTCGCGCGCGAGAGCTTGCCGAAGAGATCGACCTCGTAGCCGAGGTTCGCCCCGACGCTGCCGAAGTTGCGCGCCGGTCCGCCAGAGTTGTTCACGAACCCGTCGACGCGAGACACGCTCGCGCCCACGCCCAGCTGCGGCATGCGGTCGGCATCGGTGATGCGCGCGATCGCGCGCGCCTGCTTCAGCCGCGCGGCAGCTACTTGAATGCTGGTGTTGCTGCGATCGGCCCGGGAGATCAGCTCATCGAGCACCGG
>JBGOST010000047.1:0-9281 GCA_041476125.1 Usitatibacter sp.
CGCCCTACTCTCTCGAGTCGCCCTACTACCTCGCGCCAGGCAAGCACGGCGCGAAAGGCTACGCGCTGCTGCGCGAAGTCCTCGAGCGAACCGGAAAGGTGGCGCTCGCGAACGTCGTCATCCGCACGCGCCAGCACCTCGCGCTCGTCTACCCGCGTGACAACGTCCTCGTCCTGAACACCCTGCGCTATGCGAACGAGCTGCGACCGGCCAAGGATCTCGACGTGCCCAAAGACCTGAAGGACGCCAAGGTCCAGCCCAACGAGATCAAGATGGCCGAACGGCTCATCGACGACATGTCGATGAAGTGGGAGCCGAAGGAACATCACGACACGTATCGCGACGACCTGCTCAAGATGATCGAGGAGAAAGCCGCGGGCAACGTGAAAGCCGCGCCGAAGTCCAGGCGCGCGCCGCGCGAGGCCGAGGTCATCGATTTCGCCAAGCTCCTCGAGCGCAGCCTCGCGTCGCGCAAGCGCGGCCCCGCCGCGAGCCACCGGCGCGTCGCTTGAGCGGCGCGCAGTTCAACTGCAAAGGACCAACGTCATGACGAACAAACAGCTTCTTTCCGTCGCCGGCCTCGCCGCCTTCGTGGGCTACTGCTTCCAGCGCGGCCAATGCGCAACGACCGCGAAGACCGCGAAGACCCAAGTCAAGGAGGACCTGCACCGCTGGGAAGGCGAAGGCGGAAACGTCCCCGCGGTGGCGACCCCCTCCCCCGCGCCCACCCCGAGATCCTCATTCCCGGCGGCGGGCACCGACGCACGCCACTGAAGCGCTATTAAGGTTTCTTCTTCGCGCTCGCAGCCGGGGCGGTCATCTCCTCGGGCTTCACCCACGCGTCGTACTGCGCCTCGGTCACATGACCCAACGCGACCGCGGCCTCGCGCAGCCCCGTGCCCTCTCGATGCGCCTTCTTCGCGATCTCGGCCGCGCGGTCGTAACCGATGTGGGGCGCGAGCGCCGTGACGAGCATCAGCGATCCGCGCAGCAACGCAGCGATTCGCTCGCGGTTGGGCTCGATGCCACGCGCGCAATGCTCCTCGAAGCTCTCCATGGCGTCGCCCAGCAGCCGGACGCTTTGCAGGAAATCGTAGGCGATGACGGGCTTGAAGACGTTCAGCTCCAGATGCCCCTGGCTGCCGCCGAAATTAACCGTGACGTCGTTGCCCATCACCTGGCAAGCGGCCATCGTGAGCGCCTCGCACTGCGTGGGGTTCACCTTGCCGGGCATGATCGAGCTGCCCGGCTCATTCTCGGGGATGGTGATCTCGGCAAGCCCACTGCGCGGCCCGCTCGCGAGGAGCCGCACGTCGTTGGCGATCTTCATGAGCGCCGCGGCGAGGCCCTTCAAGCCGCCGTGCGCGTAGACCATGGCGTCGTGGGTGGCGAGCGCCTCGAACTTGTTGGGAGCGGTGACGAATTCCACCCCGGTGAGAGAGGAGATTTCCGCCGCGGCGAGGACGCCGAATTGCGGATGCGTGTTGAGGCCGGTTCACACGGCGGTGCCGCCGAGCGCCAGCTCGGAGAGATGCGGGAGCGCGGCCTCGATGTGGCGCAGCGCGTGGTCGAGCTGCGAGACGTAGCCGGAAAACTCCTGTCCCAGGGTGAGCGGCGTGGCGTCCTGCAGGTGCGTGCGGCCGATCTTCACGATGTCGTCGAATGCCGCGCGCTTCGTGGCGAGTGTCGCCCGCAGGATGTTGAGCGCCGGAAGCAGCCGCCGCTTGATCGCCACCACCGCCGCCACGTGCATCGCGGTCGGGAAGACATCGTTGCTGCTTTGCCCGCGGTTCACGTCGTCGTTGGGGTGGACGAGGCGCCCTTCCCCGCGCGCGCCTCCCAGGATCTCGCTCGCGCGATTGGCGAGCACCTCGTTCATGTTCATGTTGCTCTGCGTGCCCGAGCCCGTCTGCCAGACCACCAGGGGGAATTCGTCGGGCCACTTCCCGGCGAGCACTTCGTCGGCCGCCTGTGAGATGGCCTGGGCCTTCTCGGGTGTTATCTCTCCGAGGGACTGGTTGACGCTCGCGCAGGCGCGCTTGATCCATGCCAGGGCCTGGATGATTTCGGCCGGCATGCGTTCGCTCGAAATCCTGAAGTGCTCGAGGGACCGCTGGGTTTGTGCCCCCCAGAGGCGCTCTTCGGGAACCTCGATCGGGCCGAAGGTGTCCTTTTCCGTGCGCTTGCCGTCCATTGAACCTCCGTTAGGTGCCGCGCGTGCATTTTCCCGTAAAGTTGCCGTTCAACAAAACGAAAGGAATCTCGCAAATGAAGAAGTCTGCTCTCGCCGTGCTGATCCTGGCCGCTACCGCCTTGCTTGCCGAGGGCCAGCAGGTGAAGCCCGAGAACCAGATCAAGTACCGCAAGGCCGCATATCAGCTCATGAACTTCAATTTCGGCAGCCTGGAGGCGATGGCGACCGACAAGAAGCCCTTCAACAAGGATGACGCCGTGCGCAACGCCGAGTTCGTCGCGTTGCTGGCCACCGTCCCCAAGGGCTTCTTCGGGGAAGGCACCGACAAGGACACCAAGGCGAAGCCCGAGATCTGGACCCACCGCTCCGACTTCGACGCCAAGATGGAGAAGATGACGAGCGAAGCCGCGAAGGTTCCCGCCGCGGTGCACTCGGGCGACATGGCGGCGTTCAAGAAGCAGGTCGCCGACCTGGGCGCGGCGTGCAAGGCGTGCCACGACGAGTACCGGGCCAAGTGAGTTCGTCGCCCGATCGCATCCGGGTCTGGGATCTCCCGACCCGGATTTTTCATTGGGCGCTCGTGGTGCTCGTGGTCTTCTCGTTCACAACGGGCAAGGTCGGCGGCGGATGGATGGATTGGCACCTGAAAAGCGGTTACGCGATCCTCACTCTGCTCGTGTTTCGCCTTGCGTGGGGAATCCTCGGCAGCCGCACCGCGCGCTTCACGCATTTCCTGCGCGGGCCGCGCGCCGCGGTTGCTTACGCGCGCGCGACCTTTGCCGGGCAGCATCCGTCCACCATCGGCCACAACCCGCTGGGCGGCTGGATGGTCGCCTTCATGCTCGCCCTCCTTCTCGCGCAAGCCGCTTCCGGTCTCTTCGCCGACGACGAGATCGCCACGCAGGGGCCGCTGGCGGACAAGGTATCGAACGCGCTCGTCGCAAAGATGAGCTCGTTTCACTACTACAACGGCTGGACGATCGTCGCGGCCGTGTCGCTGCACGTGATCGCCGTGGCCACTTTTCAATGGGGCCTCAAGGTCGACCTCCTCCGCCCCATGGTGAACGGCTGGAAGACGGTCCTGCCGGGGGTGCGCCCGCCCGAACCCGCGCGCGCCGCCACCTGGCTCGCCGCGGTCTTCCTCGCGGTTGCCGCCGGGCTCGTCTATGCGCTGGTCGTGGTCTACCCGCGCGGATGAGCTCCGCTTTCGAGCTGCGCTATACGCGCCCGGCGATCGCGCTGCATTGGATCCTCGCCGCGTTCATCATCGGCAATCTCGGCTTCGGCCTCTACATGGTGGGGCTGCCGCTGTCGCCGCAGAAGCTCAAGTACCTCTCGTGGCACAAGTGGGTCGGCGTGACCGTGCTGATCCTTTCGGCGGCGCGCATCCTGTGGCGCCTCACGCATCCGGCCCCGGCGTTGCCCGCCTCGATGAAGCCGTGGGAGGCACGCCTGACGAACGCGTCGCATGTCCTGCTGTACGTGCTTTTCTTCGCCGCGCCGCTCACCGGGTGGCTCTTCAGCTCCGCGGCCGGATTGCAGACCGTGTATCTTGGCGTGCTGCCGATTCCCGACCTGCTCGCCAAGAACAAGGAGCTGGCCGACGCCCTCAAGGTGACGCATCGCTGGATCAACTACACCATGGCGACCGTGATCGTCCTGCACGCGGCGGCCGCGCTCAAGCACCACTTCGTCGATCGCGACGAGGTGCTCACCCGGATGATTCCCTCGCTGCCGCCCCGATCCCCATGAGACGATTGCTTCCGTGTTGTCTCCTCGCCGCAGCCGTCGTCGCTTTGCCTGCGCTCGCGCAACAGAAGATCATCGCCGCGAAGAGCTCGATCCGCTTCGTCACCCGGCAGATGAACGTGCCGGTCGAGGGGCGGTTCAGGCAATTCAACGCGAACGTGGCTTTCGATCCCGCGAAGCCCGAGGCGACGAAGGCCGATTTCGAGGTCGAGGTCGGCTCCATCGAGCTGGGCAACGAGGAGGGCGAGACCGAAGCCCGGCGCAAGGCCTGGCTGAACGTGGAGGCCTTCCCGAAGGCGAGATTCGTCGCGACCGCGGTGAAATCCCTCGGAGGCGGAAAGTTCGAGGCGCGCGGGCCGCTCACCATCAAGGGTGCGACCCGCGAGATCGTCGCGCCATTCACCCTCGCCGAGGCCGCGGGCGCGCGCACGGTGGAGGGGCAGTTTTCGCTCAAGCGGCTGCAGTACAGGATCGGCGAGGGCCCCTGGTCCGATACCGACACCGTCGCCGACGAGGTCCTCGTCCGCTTTCGCTTCGCTTTGCCCGCCAAGTGAGGAATCCCTGCATGAAACGCATCGTCTTCCCGGCCGCGCTCACGGCGGCGCTCGCCTCGCTGCCGGCCGCCGCCGAGCTCGAGTCCTATAGCGTCGATCCCAATCACACCTTTCCCAGCTACGAGATCGGCCACTTCGGCTACTCGCTGCAGCGCGGCCGCTTCGACAAGACCAGCGGCAAGATCACCCTCGACACGGCCGCGAAGAAAGGCTCCGCGGACATCGTCATCGATACCGCCTCGATCGATACCGGCCACAAGAAGCTCGAGGAGCACCTGCGCAGCGAGGATTTCTTCAATGTGGCCAGGCATCCGCAGATGACGTTCCGGTCGAGCAGCTTCACTTTCGACGGCGACAAGGTCGCTTCCGCGACCGGCGACCTCACCCTGCTCGGCATCACCAGGCCCGTGATGCTCAAAGTGGCGCCATTCAACTGCGCGATGCACCCGATGCTGAAGAAGAAGATCTGCGGCGCGGAGCTCACCGCAACGATCAAGCGCAGCGAATTCGGGATGACCAAGTACCTGCCCGTGCTGGCCGACGACGTCCTGCTGCGCATCAACGTAGAAGCGATCAAGGACTAGCCGCCGCGATGCTGGCCGCGGGCTTCTCGCGCTTCCGCGCGGCCAATCCCGGCCGGCTGCACTTCGCGGCGCACAGCCATCATCCGTGGCCGGACGCCACCGAGGCCGCGCATGCCCGCTACTGGACCGATTCGGCGACACTCGCCGATCGCAAGTGGGAGCGCATCTTCGGCGAGGTGGTGCCGCGGGCGCAGGCGCACGTGGCGCGCCTGTTGTCGCTTTCGGATCCGCGCCAGGTCGCCTTCGCTCCCAATACCCACGAATTCGTCGCCCGCATCTATTCATGTTTCGATCCGGCGCGCCCCGTGCGCGTGCTCACGAGCGCCTGCGAGTTCCACAGTTTCCGCCGCCAGACACGCCGCCTGCAGGAGTCGGGCCGCGTCATCGTGGAGGAAATACCCGCCGCGCCGTGGGAGAGCTTCGGGGAGCGCTTCGCCGCGGCCGCGCGGTCCGGCGCGTGGGACCTGGTCTGGCTCTCGCAGGTCTTCTTCGACTCGGCATTCCGCGTCGAGGACCTGCAAGCGATCTGCGATGCGGCGCCCGCGCAGGCCTTGGCGTGCATCGACGGATATCACGCGTTCTGTGCCCTGCCCGTCGACCTCTCGCGCATCCACCGCCGCGCGTTCTATCTCGCGGGAGGCTACAAATACGCGATGGCCGGGGAAGGCGCGTGCTTCCTCGCCATTCCGCCCGGCTGCGACCTGCGCCCGGTCGACACCGGGTGGTACGCGTCGTTCGACACGCTCTCCAGCGCTCCCGGCGCGGCCGTGCCGTATGCCGCCGACGCGTTTCGCTTCTGGGGCGCCACCTTCGATCCCTCGGGGATCTACCGCTTCAACGCCGCGATGGACTGGCTCGTTTCCACCGGGAAGACGATCGCCGACGTGCACCATCACTCGATCGCGTTGCAGAAGCACTTCGTCGACGACCTCGCGCGTTGCGGGGTGACGGCCCTCGCGCCTTCCCATCTCGTGCCGCCTCCCGGCGCCCCACGCGGCAACTTCCTCGCCTTCGACATCGACGGCGCCGAGGAAGCGCACCGGCGCCTCGCCGCGCAGAACATCACCATCGATCGCCGCGATCGCCGCCTGCGCTTCGGCTTCGGCGTTTATCATGACGAATCCGAAGTCCACCGACTCGTCGAGGCCGTCGCTCGCGCACTCAAATGAAATCCGCATGGGTCTCCGTGTTCTCCGTGACCCTGGCCCTGTCCGCGAGCAGCGTGGGCTTGGCGCAGGCGCAGGCGTATCCGTCGAAGCCGATCCGGTTCGTGGTGCCCTATCCCGCGGGCGGGCCGCTGGATACGGTGGCGCGACTGCTGGCGCAGAAGGTCTCGGAGAGCACGAAGCAGCCGGTCATTGTCGACAACAAGCCCGGCGCCGGCGGTAATATCGGCGCGGACGCGGTGGCGAAGGCGCTGCCCGATGGCTACACGATCCTCATGGGGGCGGTTGCCACGCATGCGATCAATCCGACCCTATACTCCGGTATTCCCTATGACCCGATCAAGGACTTCGCTCCGGTGACCATGGTCGCATCCACGCCGAACGTGCTCATCGTCAACCCGTCGGTACCGGCCGCGAACGTGAAGGAGTTCATCGCCTATGCCAAGGCCAATCCCGGCAAGCTCAACTTCGGCTCCGGCAGCACCGGCAGCGCAGGTCACCTCGCCGGCGAGCTCTTCAAGGCGATGGCGGGCGTGGAAATGACCCACGTGCCGTACAAGGGGGCCGCGCCCGCGATGCAGGATCTCATCGGCGGGCAGGTCCAGCTCATGTTCGACAATCTCGCCTCGGCGCTCGGCCAGGTTCGCGCCGGCAAGGTGAAGGCGCTCGCGGTGACGACCGCGAAGCGCAGCGCGCTGGCGCCGGACCTGCCGACGATCGCCGAATCGGGATTGCCCGGCTTCGACATCAGCACCTGGTTCGGGATCTTCGTCCCCGCGGCAACCTCGCGGGAAGTCGTCGGGCGGTTGCACGCGGAGTTCACGCGCGCGCTCGGCGCGCCGGATGTGCGCGAACGGATGCTCAACCTGGGCGCCGAGCCCGTGGGCAACAGGCCGGAGGAATTCGCCGCGTACATCGCTAGCGAGCTGGTGAAGTACGCCCGGGTCATCAAAGCCTCGGGCGCGAAGGCGGACTGAACCATGGTCCGGCGCATCGCTTGGGTGTTCGCCATCGGGGGCATGCTGCCGATCGTGGGAGCGACGGCGGCGCTGCTCTGGGGAGACTCGCACATCCGCGTTCCCGCCATCGCCGCGCTCGTCACGTTCGCGGCCATCGTGATCTCGCACCTCGGCGGCATCGAAAGCGGGCTCGCTTTGCGCGAGGAGCTGGGGAGCGAAAAAACGCGTTCGATCGCCCTCGGCCTGAGCACCGTCCCGTCGCTGGCGGCGTGGGGTCTGCTATGGCTTCCATCGCCGCAATGGCAGCTGGGCGCCGCGATCGGACTCTTCGTCGCAGTGTGGGCCGCGGACCTCTGGCTCGCGCACGGCGGGCTCATCCCCTCGTGGTTCGTCGACCTTCGCACCGCCGCGACCGCCATGGTTTGCGTGGTCCTCGGCATCGCGCTCTGGGTGCTATAGCGACCCGTTGCTAGCGGCGTTTGGGCTTGGCTCCGGGATCGACGAAGCGCTTCAACCAGGCGAAGAACTCGCGGTACCAGAGGCGCGAGTTCTGCGGCTTCAGGATCCAGTGGTTCTCGTCGGGGAAGAACACCAGCCGCGAGGGCACGCCCTTCGCCTTCAGGGTGTTGTAGTACGCGAGCCCCTGCGAGTCGGGCACGCGATAGTCGAGCAACCCGTGCATCACGAGCGTGGGCGTCTTCATGCGGCGGGCGCGCGCGCGGGGGTTCTGCCCGTCGACGCGCTTCGGGTTGTCCCAATAAAACGCCCCGAGCTCCTTGGGATGCCAGTAGTACGCGTCGTCGGAGAACATCGCGACCCAGTCGAAGCAGCCCGCGTGGCAGACAAACGCCTTGTAGCGGTCGCTGTGCCCGTTCATCCACGCGACCATGTAGCCGCCGTAGCTTCCGCCCGCCGCCACCAGGCGCTCGCGGTCGATGTAGCCCTGCTTCAGCATGAAATCGGTGCCCGCCTCGACATCCGCGAGCTCCCTCTTGCCCCATTCGCCGTCGATCGACTCGAGGAATCGCTGCCCAAACGAGCTCGAGCCGTGGTAGTTCACGCACGCCACCACGTAGCCCTGCGCGGCGAACACGTGGTTGTTCCAGCGGAAGTGGAAGTTGTCGCCCCACGTGGAGTGCGGGCCGCCGTGGATGTTGTGCAGCAACGGATACTTCTTCTTCGCGTCGAACCCCGGCGGATAGATCACCCACATGTGCACCTTCTCGCGGTTCCAGCCCTCGATCTGGAATTCGCGGACCTCTCCCAGCGTGAGGCCCTTGAGAACGGCGTCGTTGAGCGTGTCGATACGCCGCTCCTGCTGTCCCGGCGCGCCCCAGAACACGCCCGGGGGCGTGCTCATGTTGTTGCGCACGAAGGCGACCGCATCGCCGATGACGTCGAAGTCGCCCACCACCCCGCCCGCCGCCGCGACTTGCGGCGTCCCCTGCCCGATCTCGAAACGGAACAGGTGCTGGCGCGCGTTGTCCTCGGCGACGAAGTGCACCGCGGAGGAGTCCCCGCTCCAGGCGAGCGGCGGGTGGATGCTGCGATCCCATCTCCGGGTTGCGACCGTGAGCGTGCCTTTGCGGCGATCGATGAGGGCGAGGCGCTGCGTATCGACGGCACTCTTGTGCAGGTTCTGCGTGAGCAACGCGATCCAGCGCCCATCGGGCGAATAGCGCGGCGTCTCGTGGTTCAACGGCGAGCGCGTGGTGAGCGTGCGGAATCGCCGGGTGGCCGGATTGAGCGCCACGAGCTGGTAGTTGTGGTCGAAGCGCTTGTCCTCGGCCGGATCGAAGGAGAAGGCGATCTCGCGTCCATCGGGCGCGATGTCGTAATGGTGCGCGGTGGGATCGGCGCGAGCGATCTCGTAGCGCGTGCCGGCGAAAAGATCGCGGATCGCGCCCGAATCGATATCGACCGTGAAGAGGTGCGGCACGCGGCCATCGCTGAGCCAGCGGTCCCACCAGCGGTACGCCGACTGCTCGACGACGTGAGCCTTGACCTTGTCGTCCTTCCACGCCTTGTAGCGCTTCGCGATCGCCTTCACGCCCTTCTCTCCGGGCCACACCCAG
>JBGOST010000048.1:0-9176 GCA_041476125.1 Usitatibacter sp.
CCGAAGACAGGCGTGCGGGAGCGCGACCCTTCGGCACCGTGTTCGGCGGCGGCGGTGGCGGCGGCAATATCGAGACCGCCGAATCCATCGACTACGCCACGCACGACTTCCTTGCCGGCCTCCAGTTCAGCGATGCCACGAGCAGCTTCAACCTGCGCGCATCGGCGTCATTCTTCCGCAACGACATCGACACGATGACGATCCAGAATCCGCTGTTCATCACCACGAACGGCAGCAACGGGTTGGCCCCCGGCGTCTTCACGCAAGGCCGTTACGACCTGGTGCCGAACAACGAGCACTACAACGTGAAGGGCGAGTACGCGCGCGCGCTGCCCGATCTTCTCCGTGGCAACTTCACGGCGGCCGTGGCGCTCGGATCGATGCGCCAGAACGATAGCCTCATCGCGCCGACCGAGTTCCCGCTCACCGGCGGCACGGTGACCACGGGCGGGGCGTCGCTCGCCAACATGTGGAACACGCCCGAGGCCTTGAGCCGGCAGAGGGCCGAGGCCCGCATCGACACCCGCCTCGCCGATTTCGGGCTTTCGCTCAAGCCGGCGAGCGGGCTCGACCTCCGGGGCAAGGTGCGCTACTACGAGACCAGCAACTCGATGCAGTACCAGTCATGCAATCCGCTCACCGGCCAATGGGGACGGCTGCTCAACGACGGCAGCGGCCTGTCTCTGGTGACCGCAAGCACGATCGGGGGGGACAACCCCGCCGGAACGTCGGCCAACGCATTCAACGCCGCCCACTGCGATCTCGCTGCCGTGCAAGCACTGAACCTCGTGCCGTCGTCCGGCAACATCCCCATCCGGAGCACTCCCTACGAGTACAAGCAGCTCAACGAGAGCGTTGCCGCCGACTATCGGCTCGGCAAAGCCACCAGCGTCAACGCCGCGATCGAGCACGAGAGCTTCCGGCGCGAGCTCCGCGAGCGCGACAAGACGTGGGAGGACAAGATCAAGCTGGGCTACGTGGACCGCGGCACGATCGAGGGCATGATCCGCGTCTCGTACGAATACACCCGCCGGCGCGGCAGCGAGTACAACCAGAACCCTTATGAGCCTTTCCTGAGCGCGAGCTTCGGCCCGACACCCGCAGCCAATACCGTGGCCGTGCCGACCTGGTTCCATACCATCGATCAGTTCCGCAGCTTCGATCTCTCCGACCGGAACCAGAGCATCCTGAACGGTCGGGTCAACTACTCATTTCGTCCGAACCTGGACGCCGCCATGACGCTGCAGCTGAAGGATGCGGAATTTCCCGGCGCGCTTGGCCGCACCGGCCAGCAGAAATCGAATTCCGTGACGTTCGACCTGAACTACCAGTCCGGCTCGACGGCGGTGGTGTACGGCTTCTACTCGTTCCAGACGGGTGCCTTGGAACAGAAGGGCGTTCACCCCAACACCTGCATCCTCGGCAACACGTATTACTTCTACAGCGACGGCACGGTACAAACCGCCGTCACGGGCGCCGCGCCACCTGCCACACGTTCCGGGACCAGCCTCGTCGCGACGCAGAACGTCGTCGCGGGCAACTGGGTCGCCGTTTGCGGTGCGGCCGCGGCCACGAGCCCGCTGTTTCCGGACAGCCGCGCGTGGGACGTTGCCTCGAAGGACCGCAACGGCGTGATCGGCGTGGGCTTGAAGTACGACTTCGCCAAGGTGAGGCTGGACACGAATTTCACCCGCACGCTCGGGCGCACGCGGATCAACTACACGTACAACCCCGCGGGGCTCGGCCTGACGGCCGTGCAGGCGGCACTGGCAGGCAGCGGACTTTCCGACCTGACCTTTGCGCAGAGCGTCTTCAACGCAAGCGTCCTGGTGCCGCTCAAGAAGGACATGACCATGCGCCTTCTGTTTCGCCATGAGTCCGGCAGGATCCGCGACTGGCACTACGACGGAGTCGCAGCCAACCCGATGCCGGCGAACAACGCCGCGTATCTTGATTCCGGCCCGCAGGACTATCGCGCCACGGTGGTCGGGGTTTTATTCCAGATACGGATGTAATTGAGGTCGGCAAGCGTATTGCAGGTGAAATGGGATCCGTGCTTCCCTGTGTGACCGAGCGCATTGCGCCGCTCTGCTCCTGGGCGCAATAGTGGAGCTTGCCAATTCCGCGTAGCGACGCCTCCGACGCCGCCCCTGGGGGCGGCCGACATTGGGGTGCTGATGAACTGGTTTGCGAGCGGCATACGCAACAAAATCCTGGCGGTACTCCTGCTCGGCATCGCCGTGGTGGTTGCCGCCGCGTTGTACGGCTTTGCATCGGCGCGCGGCGCCCTTGCGACCGTGGCACGCGTCAATGACACGCTGATCGCCCAGGCGATCCAGACGCAGTCCCTGGAGTCGGTATTCAAGGAACAGGTCCAGCAGT
Source organism: Usitatibacter sp. (assembly GCA_041476125.1). Taxonomy (GTDB): domain Bacteria; phylum Pseudomonadota; class Gammaproteobacteria; order Burkholderiales; family Usitatibacteraceae; genus Usitatibacter. Next base: position 2,383 of record JBGOST010000048.1, read on the forward strand.
GGATGAGCGTGCTGGTGCGCGGGCACGACCCGGAAGCCCTGGAAAAGAGCTGGAAGCAGTTCACCTTTCGCGAGCGCGAGGTAAGGCGCGGCGCCGAGAAACTGCGCGAGGTAGTTGAGCTGGCGAGCGCGCGCGACCTGCTCGGCAAGTTCCTCGCGGCGCACGCGGCCATGGGGGACAAGTACCGCAAAGCCCTGGAGTCGTACAAAGCTTCGGGATTCGATGCCCGGAAGATCGATGCCGAAGTGAAAGGGATCGATGCCGCGCCCGCGGAGCTCCTCGAAGAGCTCGTGAAGCTGATGCGCGACGAAGCCCAGACAGCGGTCGGCGAGGCGCGCCGGGCAGCGGGACGAGCATTGGGCCTGAGCCTTGTCGTGATCGCGGCAGCGACGCTCGTGGCCCTCTTCGCCTGCGGGTTGCTGATCACGCGGACCGTCGTCAGGCCGCTGGCACAGGCGGTGAGCGTCGTCGACCGGGTCGCTGCCGGTGACCTGACGGTGAAGGTGCATTCGTCATCGCGCGACGAAACGGGCCGGCTGTTGCAGGGATTGCTCAAGATGCGCGACGGCCTTGCCGAGGCGGTGTCGGTGATCCGCCGCGCCGCGGAGGGCGTTGGCATCGCTTCGAAACAGATCGCGGCCGGGCACGCCGATCTATCCAGCCGCACGGAGGAGCAGGCAGCGAGCCTGGAGGAAACCGCCTCCTCCATGGAGCAGCTGGCCGCAACCGTGAAGCAGAACACCGAGAACGCGCGCCAGGCCAATGTTCTTGCCTCGGGGACCTCCGAGACGGCAGGCAAGGGCGGCCAGGTGATGGCCCAGGTGGTCGGGACGATGAGCGGTATCTCGGAGTCTTCCAGGAAGATCGCCGACATCGTCGGCTTGATCGACAGCATCGCATTCCAGACCAACATCCTGGCGCTGAACGCCGCCGTGGAAGCGGCGCGCGCGGGCGACCAGGGCCGGGGATTTGCCGTGGTCGCCTCCGAGGTGCGGGCGCTCGCGCAGCGCAGTGCCGCGGCAGCGAAGGAGATCAAGGGCCTGATCCAGAACTCGGTGGACCAGGTCGGCGAAGGCACCCGGCTGGTGGAGGCGGCCGGCACCACGATGGAGGAGATCGTCGTATCGGTCAAACGGGTGACCGAGATGATGTCGGAGATATCCTCGGCGAGCCAGGAGCAGCTCAACGGCATCGAGCAGGTTACCGGCGCGGTGACGCAGATGGATCGCGTGGTGCAGCAGAACGCCGCGCTGGTGGAAGAATCGGCCGTCGCGGCGGGAAACATGGCGGATCAGGCGGACCAATTGATGGAGTCGGTCGCGCGCTTCAAGCTCGCCGATGGGTCCGGCGCAGGCGAGGCTTGGCCGGTCCAGGTGCTCGTCGAGGCCCCTCCGCGGCGCGAAACCCCGCGCATCGAACGCGGCGACCTTCTCGCGCATGGGCGTGGTACGGGGTCCTGACCAAAGATGCGCCAACCAGTACTACCTTCAATACCAACAAGAAGCCGGGAGTTGGCTTCCATGGTTCATAGCAAGCTGAGGGCGCTGTCCGTGCTCCTGTCTGCCGCGTCGATCAGTCTTGCTGCCGCGACCGCCGCGCTCGCAGCCGATGGCGCCACGATCGCCGAGCAATGCGCCGCGTGCCACGGCAAGAACGGCGCCAGCACCGAGTCGTCCATTCCGATTATCGGCGGTTATTCGGCGAAGTACCTCGTCGAGAGCATCAAGAACTTCCGCAAGAAGATCCGCACCTGTGCGGAAGTGACGGTGCCCTCGGGCCCGAAGAAAGGCACCAAGTCGGACATGTGCAAGGTGGTCGCCGACTTGAGCGATGGGGATGCCGAAGCGGTCGCGCGGTACCTCGCGGCCCAGAAATTCGTTCGCGCCAACCAGCCGTTCGACGCGTCCAAGGCCGAAAAGGGAAGCAGCGTGTACAAGCTGCGTTGCGAGAAATGCCACGAGAACGGCGGAACCTCGCCCGACGAGGACAACGGCATCCTCGCCGGCCAGTGGACGCCTTACCTCAGGGATCAGCTCGCCGGATTTCGCTCGGGCAAGCGGCCGCTTGATGACAAGATGAAGCTGCGCCTGGACAAGGTCACCAAGGATGATGAGGAAGCGCTTCTGAACTTCTTCGCGAGGCCGCAGTAGCGTTTTCGAGGCCACATCGGCCGTCGGCGTTCGCTCCGCCTAACGACGTTGCCGCGAAATCGCGTAGATATGCTCGACGCAAGGCTCTTCGCGTAATATGGCGTCACGCGACTCGGTCATGTGCATGCCGACTCGTTGCAGCAGGCGAATGGACGGCAGATTGCGAGCATCTGCGATTCCCAGCACTCGGCCGGCATTCGTTTGCTCGAATACGAGGTCTATGGCCTCTCGCACCGCCGCCGCGCCCATGCCACGGCCCTGCGATTCGCGTCTCAGCGCGAAGCCGATTTCCGCTTCGTGACCCTCGCCGGCGAGGAACAAGCCGATATCGCCTATGAGGCCCAGTCCGTCAGGGTCCGCGATGCCGATTTGCGACCACTTTCCAGGTTGAAGCAATGGAGTGGCGTTCATCCTGGTGAGAAAGGCGCTGGCCTCTTCGTCTGATTTGGGCCACCAATCTTGGTATCGTGCGATCAGCGGATCGTTCCGATACGCCTGGAACAACGGCAGGTCCGAGACTGCAAGGCGGCGCAACACCACGTCGTTGGCAATGCGAGGCAGGGGATCGCCGCTGCGCATGCTACTGGCGTCTGTCGGAACCCATGCGCATCACTCCGTCCATTCGAGGTCCTCGCTGCTGCTGCGGGGCAGATCGCCCGGAAACAGCGACCGCAGGTTCTTGCCGCCGCGCGAAAACTTGACCAGCCAGGTGAAACCGGGCGGCCTCGTCTCGTAAGTTGAATTGAAAAACGCCAGCAGCTCGTTCTGCAGGGCGATCACGTCTTCGTCGCTTGCCTCGGGCCTCAGCAGGACGGTGATTCCAAGCTCGTCGAAATAGCCCGCGAAATTGTTCTCTACCGTCTCGACGAACGGTTTGTCGGCGATGACGCAAACGTCGGCGATGAGGCGCACCCCCACCGACATTCGCTCCAGTTGACCCTGTTCGCTCTCGCTCACTGAATGATGCCTATCGAATGAATTGGGCTGCCTTGGCCAGGCCGCCGCGACAACCATGGTAGTTCACGGTGCTTGAACGCGCCAATCACGACGGCCACCGAGGCTCACTCGCCCAGTTCCTTCTTCCTCCTCACGTAGAAGAGGAGCGCGAGCCCCAGGACGATCACGATGATCGCGTACTTGTCGCGCGTCCAGAACTTCTTCTCGATGCGCTTCGAGGCCGTCGCGACCTCCTGGCCGTTGACGAAGATCGTGAAGTGATACTCGCCGACGGGAAGGTCCTTGAGCTCTACTTGAAAGCGGGTCAGCGCGCAGTACCAGTAGCCGTCGGGAGATTTGATTCCGGGGATCTGGTCATAGTCCGCCACGACCTCCTCATCGGGACCGAACGTCACGAGACAGTGTGTCCGCGGATTGCCGGCGACGTTACGGCCCTTCCACAGAGTCCAATAGGCGATCGGGTCCCCGATCGCGCCCGTCTTCGGATCGTCCAACACCTCGATCAGGGCTCCCCTCTCATCCTCCTTCCACAAGGTCGTGAATCCCTCGGCTACGATCGAGCCGCGGGGTCCGCGACGGGACGACTGCACGGTGGAGGGCGCCGCACTCTCGGCCTCCGGTGGCACGGTGGGCGCGGCTTGAGCGGGGACGGGTACGGTCGCCTCCGAAGAGGGTGCCGCGGCAGCAGAGGGTGCCGCGGCGGCAGCCACGGCCGTCTTGGCGGCGGCGCCACGCGCCTGCGCGATGCGCGCGGCCCCGAGCGCAGCGACCACGCCTTCGCCGAACGAATGCGGCGTGACGACGATGCCCACGAGGCGCGCCTGCGAGTCGAATGCCGGCGTGCCGTTGGGAAGCGGCGCGGCGGCCTTGAGCTCGAACGCCACTCCCGTCGCTTCCTTGATTGTCCGCGCCACGCTCACCTGCCGCGTCTCGGGCTGGCCGTTGGCGTTGACGAGCACGGCCTGGATCTTCTCCTGCGCACCGGGCACCCCCGGGCGGATCTTGATTCCCGCGCCGGCGCCCTTCACGGTCAATGTGCAGATGTCGAATTCTTCGTTGGCGCGTGCGAGTTCCGCCTTCGATGTGAGCTCGCCCGTCTTGACCGTGAAAACCATGCCCGCGGCCATCCCGCGACACGTCGTGACCATCTCGCCTTCGCCGGTCGCCACCGCGATGCCGAGGTCGCGTACTTCTCCTGAAATGAGCGCGCCTTGCACGCGCCCGAGGTGGGGCGCCACGGCCTGCACGATCTCCTGGGGCGAGAACGCCTTTTCGCCTTGGCCCTCTCCCGTCCGAGCGGACGGGCGCGCGAAGAAGTAGTAGCCCGCCCCCGCGACGACGATGAGGGCCAGGACCGAAGTCACGATCGCCCTGCTGCCACGCCCTTTCGCCGCGCGCTTGGGGTGCATCGCGCTTCCGAGCGTAGCGTCATATTCCGCGCGGCGAGCGTGATCGGAGAGTGTCGCGTACGCCACCTTCGCCATCGCGGCGAGTTGCGGGTTCGGAGCGCTGGTCTCTTTCTGCAGCTCGGCCTTGATGCGGTTGTACGCCCGGCCGATGTCGGTGACCTTGGCGTTGCGCGCGACCCCGAGGACCTCGTAGAGAGTCTTGTTGTTATTCGTCATGGCACATCTTAGGCCGCTGATCGCTCCATCTGGTTGTAAATGTGCTGTACATGCTTGCCAAGGAGTATTGCCCAGGACCTCACGTCGGCCTCGGTGAAGTACCGGAACCAGATATCGTCCGCGGCCGTGTACGGATGAGTGACCGGCTTCCAGTCTTTCAAATACGCATCGACGTAGGGCTGCGGATCCCGAAAGGTTTTCTCGAACGCCGAAATCATTGTCTGGATGTAATCGGCCGGGGGTTGCGGAATGCTCTCGAGGATGCGGTTTTGCCTCGCCCGGATGAATTCGAGCTGTTCGAAAGCTAGATAGTCCGTAAGGCGCCTCAGGTTGGCGTATTCGATGTCCTGCGTGTCGGTGTATTCCATGAAGACCGTGAAGGAGGATCCCTTGTGTTTTTCCCATCCGTGGGAATTGCACTGAAATCGGACGTTCAGATATCTCGATCCCATGCGCTTCTGGTAGGTGAGGTATCCCTTTGCGACCTTGAATCCGTTCGATCGGAACCATGGTCCGAGAATGGGCCGGAGAATCTTGTAGGTCTCGTTGGCGGTCATGCTGGGCCGGATTTCACCTTTACGCATTCAGGGCGCATTTGATTTGATTTAGGTCACGCCTCTTGCCGGCCGGGCGCCGGAAAATGACCTAGCTGTCTTATCCCGGAGCTTCCATGCTGCGCCGTCATCCGATCCCGCTCGCTACGGTCTTCATCTCGACGCTCGTCATGCTGTTCGCCACCGGCAATACCTCGGGCGCCAATGCGGAGCGCGGCGCGGCCCTCTACGAATCGCGCTGCGGCAACTGCCACTCGGAGAGCGTCCATGGTCGCAGCAAGCGCGTGGCCACCGACTTCAACGACGTGCGCCGGTGGGTGAACCGCTGGAACGAGAACCTCGGCTTGCGGTGGGGCGAGGAGGAGATCGACGACGTCTCCGTGTATCTCAACAATACCTACTACCGCTACGCCTGCCCGCCCCAGGTCTGCAAAGTCGTTTCGCTCGCGCCGCGCTACCGGCCCGGGATTGGCGCGAGCCCGGCCTTCAGGATCGTGGGTGCCGCCTCGGGCGATGCGAGGAAGCGGATCAGCGCACTTGCCGCCTCGGGTTGCCGGGCGGTACTGCTGAGCGCCCCGGCGAACGAGAACCCCGGCTGGAGCTCGGCCGGAATCGCGCCGACAAACGCAACCCCGCGGACGTGGATCAGCTCGCTCACCTGCTGAAAGCCGATCTCCGCCTCGCCGCGCGCGACGACGGCGGCTACCGGCTCGCCCGACGGCGGCCCGCGCACCTTGCGGCTCTTGCCCGCCACCTGGTCGGCGACGCCGAGCTTCGCGAACAGCTTGGTGGATAGATAGGTACCGCTCCCGCTGTCCGAGTACGCGATCGATTTCGCCGCGAGCAGCGTGCTCCGAAACGCCTCGACGCTGCCGATGTCCGGTTTCGCAGCCCCGGCGCGCACCACCATGCCGATCTGCGAGCGCGCGAACTCGACCTTGCTATCGGCGCGCACCACGCCGCGTCGGCCGAGCTCGTCGGCGGCCCCGCCATCCAGGATCACGACATCCGCGGCCTCGCCCCGCGCGAGGCGGGCGGGAATCGACTCCGGAGAGTCGCCCATCGACGGACCGCGCGTCGTGACCAGGCGGTGGCCGCTCGCGCGCTCGAATGCCGGCGCAAGCTCCGAATAGACGCCATAAAAACCGGCCGAGATCATGACGCGCACATCGGCCGCGGACGCTGCGCCCGCGATCAACAGGGCGGCAACACCGGTCAGCCGGCAAATCCATCGAACGAGCGATCCTGGTTTCATAAGGCTCCTTTGACGTCTAACGATGAGTTGATCGTACCCTTCCTCCCTTGATGAGCGTTCGCCGCCCCGGCCGGCCAGCAGGCCGCGTCGCCCGGTCGAAGCACATGAGCGCCATCCTCTTCGATCACGGTGGCCTCCCCCGAGATCAGGTAGAGGAACTCATCTTCCTTTTCGTGCCAGTGCCGCTCGGACGATCGCGACCCCGGTTGCAGCGTCTCGACATAGGCGCCGAACTGGGTCAACCCCCCCCGCG
>JBGOST010000049.1:0-9084 GCA_041476125.1 Usitatibacter sp.
CGCCTTCGCGATCGCGGTGTTCATCAGCACGCCGTCGCAGCCGAGCTCCATCGCGATCGCCGCGTCCGAGGCCGTGCCGATGCCCGCGTCGACCAACACCGGAACCTCGACGCGATCGATGATGATCTGCAGGTTCCAGGGGTTGATGATCCCCATGCCCGAGCCGATGAGGGAGGCGAGCGGCATCACGGCCACGCAACCGAGCTCCTCGAGCTGTTTGGCGAGGATCGGGTCGTCGCTGCAATAGGCCATTACCTGGAAGCCTTCGGCGACGAGCGTCTTCGCCGCGGCGAGCGTCTCGGGCATGTTGGGGTAGAGGCTCTGCGCGTCGCCCAGCACCTCGAGCTTCACCAGCGCGTGCCCATCGAGCAGCTCGCGGGCGAGGCGAAGCGTGCGCACCGCGTCCTGCGCGGTGTAGCAGCCCGCCGTATTCGGAAGGATGGTGAACCTCGACGGCGGCAGCACCTCGAGAAGGCTCGGCTCGCCGGCGTTCTGGCCGATGTTGGTGCGGCGGATAGCGACGGTGACGATCTGCGCCCCGCTCGCCTCGATGGCGCGGCGCGTCTCGTCGAAGTCGCGGTATTTCCCCGTACCGACTAACAGCCGTGACTCGTACGATTTCCCGGCGATGACGAGAGGGTCCATCAACCGCCTCCCACGGCGATGACGACTTCGATGCGATCGCCGTCGGCCAGGCGCTCGCCCTCGAAGCGGCTGCGCGGAACGATCTCGCCGTTCCTCTCGACCGCGAGGCGCCGGCCGGCGAGGGCCAACTCGTCGAGCAGCTGGGTGAAAGTGAGCGGGGCGGGGAATTCCCGGGGCGCCCCGTTCAAGACGATGCGGATGGGCGCGAACATGAAGGAATTTTACATCTGTTTGAACCGGTGGCTGTAGGCCCTGCTTACCGGCAACTCGGTCTTGCCGTCCCTTAGGCGCACGAAGACGCGCCCTCCCATGTCGCGGCGCGTCGAGGCGACCTCGCTCATGTTGACGATGGTGCCGCGGTGGATCTGGCAGAAGGCCTCGCCATCGAGCTGCGGGGCGAGCTCGGAGAGCGCCAGGCGGATGAGCGACTCGCCGTCGCGGGTGACGACACAGGTGTATTTGTCCGACGCCTGGAAGTAGAGCACGTCGTCGACCGCGATCTGGTGCACCACTTCGCCCTTGAGCGCTCGCACCCAGCGCAGCTTTCCCGCCGCCCCCGGGATCGCGCGCGCGAGCTTCGCGAGGACTTCGTCGAGCGCGGGCGGGCGCTCCGCCGCGGCGAGCTTGCGCTTCAGCCTCTCGACGCATTTGGCGAGGCGCTCGTCGGTGACGGGCTTCAACACATAGTCGACCACTTCGCGATCGAAGGCCTCTACCGCATACTGGTCGAACGCGGTCACGAAGACGATGTGCGTTTTCGTGTCGACGCGCTGCGCGAGCTCGATGCCCGTCAAGCCGGGCATGCGAATGTCGAGGAAAGCAACGTCGGGCGCGTCCTCGTTGATGGCGCGCAGGGCCTCGATGCCGTTGCCCGCGAGCGGCAGGACTTCGAGGTCGGGCCACAGATGCTGCAGCCGGGCGCGCAGATGCTCGGCGAGGTGGATCTCGTCGTCGGAGATGAGGGCGATCGGTTTCACGCCGGAAGCCGCACCGTGACGCGGGACCCCGCCGGCGCGTTCTCCGAGATGGCGAGCGAACCCGCATCGCCATAGAGCAGCTTCAGCCGGTCGCGCAGGTTCGCGAGCCCCACGCCGCCGCGCGTGACGGGCGCGAATCCCACGCCGGTATCCGCGATCTCGATCGCCACATGATTGCCCTCGCGGCGCGCCCGCAGCACGACCTCGCCGCCTTCCACCTTGGGCTCCAGGCCGTGACGGATCGCATTCTCGACCACCGGCTGCAGGAGCATCGGCGGGAGCGTGAACGAGCCGAGCGACGGATCGAGCTCGATGCTGTAGCGCAGCCGGCTCCCCATTCGCACCTGCAGCACGTCGAGGTAGGCGCCGATCAGCTCGCCCTCCTCGGCAAGTGTCGTCGATTCCCGGCGCGTCGCATCGAGCGAGGAGCGCAGGAAGCGGTTGAAGCTCTCCAGCATGCGCTTCGCCTTGGCGGGGTCGGGATCCACGAGGCTCGCTACATTGGCGAGGGTATTGAAGAGAAAATGCGGCTCGATCTGCGCCTGCAGCGCCCTCAGGTTGGAAAGCGCGGCTTCGCGCTCGATGCGCTGCGTGCGCTCGCGCTCGAGGGCGAGCGTGGCTTCGGCCACCGCCCCGCGCTCGCGCCAGAAAAAGATGACGCTCATGATGGTCGAGATGACCAGGCTCGTCGTCGTGATCGACATGATGGCGACGGGGTCGGTGAGCCAGCCGCGGAATCCCACGTCGACGATGAAGGAGACGATCCAGAAGCCGATGAGCACGCCGATGAGCGGGAGCAGGCTGAAGTACACGACCTTGGCGACGAAACCCCCGCGACGCGCGACGGTGTCGAGCCCCATGGCCGACCCGGCGTGGAACATGGCGTGGATCACGTAGCCGATCACGTTCGCGATGAGGATGTACAACCCGAACGCGCGCAGCGACGGCAGCGTCCCGGCGCCCATGGCGTTCAGCAGGTAGAAAATCACGCCGATCAGGCCGCTCCAGATGAACGTGTAGAGGAAGTCGCGCCCGAAACTGTAGGGAAAGCGCCGGAAGAACGGAATGATCTCCAGCGGGTGGAAGTGCTCGCGCACGAAGGGCGTGAGCGCGGGAGGGGCTTTGCTCATGACGCGCTAATCCTATCCCGGCCGCGCCCGAGAGACCGCCCCGGGTGCGACGAACGGCCTCCGGGCGGCGCGAATGGCAGGCGGGCAGAGTAAAATGCCTGGCGTAAACGCGGGTGTAGCTCAATGGCAGAGCAGAAGCTTCCCAAGCTTACGACGAGGGTTCGATTCCCTTCACCCGCTCCACATGGCACGAAGAGACTCCCCTCCGCAGCGCTTCTCCACCCGTGTCGTTCGCTGGCAGCAGCATCACGGTCGCCATGACCTTCCCTGGCAGGGAACGCGGGATGCCTACCGCATCTGGCTTTCGGAAATCATGCTGCAGCAAACGCAGGTCGCGACGGTGATCCCCTACTACGAGCGCTTCGTCGCGCGGTTTCCGGATGTCGGCGCGCTCGCGCGTGCAAGCGAGGAGGAAGTCCTCGCATTGTGGAGCGGGCTCGGCTACTACGCCCGGGCGCGCAACATCCATCGCGCGGCGCGCGAAGTCGTCGAGCGGCACGCGGGCCGGTTTCCGGCGAGCTTCGAGGAGATCGCGCGATTGCCCGGCATCGGCCGCTCCACCGCGGGGGCCATCGCCGCGTTCGCGAGCGGCGAGCGGCGCGCGATCCTCGACGGGAATGTGCGGCGCGTGCTCGCCCGGCACGCGGGCATCCCCGGAGATGCCTCGAGCGCCGGCGTGGCTTTGCGCCTGTGGGAAGCGGCCGAAGCGCGCCTGCCCCGGCAGGGCATCGAGCCATACACGCAGGGGATGATGGACCTCGGAGCCGGCGTCTGCCTGCCGCGCAATCCGCATTGCCTGCTGTGCCCCGTCAATGCCGACTGTGTCGCGCGCAACGAGAATCGCATCGACGAATTGCCCGGTCGCCGGCCTCGCGTGCAACCGCCGCGGCGCAGGATCGCGATGCTGGTGGTCGTATCGCGCGGCGAGGTGCTGCTCGAAAAGCGCCCGTCGCGCGGCATCTGGGGCGGCCTGTGGTCGCTGCCGGAAGCCGACGCCGCGGAGCGCCCCGAGGCGGCACTCGCGCGCGATTGGGGAATCGAGGCCGCGAGTGTGGAGCCCCTCGAGCCGTTCGAGCACGCGTTCACTCACTTCACGCTCGTGGTCGCGCCGTGGCGCATCCGCGTGCGCACGGGCACGCGCGTGGGCGAAGGAAAGAACGCGGCCTGGCTTGCATTGAGCGACCTCGCGGGGGCGGCGCTGCCTTCGCCAGTACGCAAGCTGCTATCTGAAATAAGAGGGTCAGACTCCAAGAGAAAACCGGGGACAGACCCCCATTTCCGTTGACGGAGTCAACTCCGCGGAAATAGGGGTCTGTCCCCGGTTTTCTCGAATATTGGAGTCTGACCCTCTTATTTCAGATCAGTTTTTGCTGCCTGAGGAACTTGTGCAGGACCGCGAGGCGCAGCGTGGCGTCGGTGAGCTCGAGGAGCTTCTGCTTCACGTCGCTGCGCAGCGGCAGGATCTCCGCCAGGCGGAAGCTCACCCAGGTCGCGTCGTCGAAGCGCAACGGGCCGGCGAAGCGATCGGGCCCGATTCCGGCAATGACCTTCTGCAGGAATGCCGCGCTCTCGGCGAGCCCGGGCGCCTCGGGAGCCGCGGGCTCGGCGGCGAGCGCCTCGACCTCGCCCACGATCAGCCCCTGGCGGCCCGTCTCGCGCGAAACGATGCGAAAACGATCGAGCCCTTCGGCGCGCACCTTGAGGATTCCCAGCTCCTCGACGTCGCAGTCGGCGATGCGCGCGAGGCATCCCACGGGCTCGGGAACCGCCGGCGCGCCGACCTCCTCGCCCTCGCGGATCAGGCACACGCCGAACGGGCTTCCCGCCTTGAGGCACTCCTTCGCCATGTCGATGTAGCGAACTTCGAAGATCTTGAGCGGCAGGATGGCGCCCGGGAAAAGCACCGTGCCCAGGGGAAAGATCGGCACGGTCTCGCGCTTGCGCCCGGCACCGAACAGGTTGAAGAGAACCATGGCGTCTTCGGCTGTCGCCTCGCGCGGTTACGGCTTCAAGTCGCGGTGGCGCACCACCACCTGGTGCTCGGAGGCGAAACGCCCGCCGAGCTGCTCGGCGATGTAGACGGAGCGGTGGCGCCCGCCGGTGCAGCCGATCGCGACGGTGAGCGAGGCTCTCTGGTCGAGCACGAAGCGCGGCAGCCAGCTTTGCAGGAAGCGCTGGATGTCCTCGATCAGGATTCCCGCCCGGGTCTCGCGCTCGAGGAACGCGACCACCTCGGGGTCGTGCCCGGTGAGGCTGCGCAGCTGCGGATCGTAGTGCGGGTTGGGAAGCACGCAACGCGCGTCGAACACGAAGTCGGCGTCGAGCGGGACCCCGCCCTTGAAGCCGAAGGACTCGAAGGCGAGTGTCAGGCGCGAGCGGTCGGTGACGATGAGGTCCTGGATCCAGCCGCGCAGCTGCGCGGGCGCGAGCGCGCTGGTGTCGATGCGCTGGCCGATCTCCGCCAGCCATGCGAGCACGCGCCGCTCCTCGGCGATCGCTTCGGGCAGCGCGCGCCCGTCACGCGCGAGCGGGTGCGGCCGGCGCGACTCGGAGAAGCGCCGCACCAGGCTCTCGTCGTTGCAGTCGAGGAAGATCACGCGCACGTCGGTGCCGCGGGCCCTTTCCTTGCCGACGATTTCGGGCAACCTTCCCAGGCTCTCGCGGCTGCGCGCATCGGCGCTGATCGCCACCTTGGGCTCGCCGCGCGCGGAGGCGTAGTCGGCGAGCGCCCCGATCAGGTCGGCGGGCAGGTTGTCGACGCAGAAATAGCCGGCGTCCTCGAGCGCCTTCAACGCCACACTCTTCCCCGAGCCGGAAACGCCGGAGAGCAGGACGAGCTGCATCAGCCGGGCGCCTCGTCGCGGTCCCCGGTGTCCGTGCGCAACGCCGCCTCCTGCCGCGAGATGAACTCGCGCGTCGAGTTGATGCCGCGCGTGAGCAGGATGTGGTTGCGCACCGCGGCCTCGACCAGCACCGCGAGGTTGCGCCCGGGCGCGACCGCGAGGGTGACCGTGGGAATCTCCACGCCGAGAATGTCCTGGGTGCCCGCGCGCGTGGCGAGGCGGTCCTTGGGCTCGTAGCCGCCCTCGGGCATGTCGAGGTGGACGATCAAGCGCAGGGCCTTGCGCGGGCGCACCGCGGTCTCGCCGAAGATCGAGCGGATGTTGAGCACCCCCAACCCGCGCACCTCGAGGAAGTCGCGCAGCATCGTCGGGCAGCGCCCCTGGATCGTCTCGGGGCCGATCTGCTGGAGCTCGACCACGTCGTCGGCCACCAATCCATGCCCTCGCGATATCAGTTCCAGCGCGAGCTCGCTCTTGCCGATCGAGGAGTCGCCGGTGATAAGCACGCCGATCTCGAGCACGTCGAGGAACACGCCGTGCAGCGTGGTGACCTCTCCCAGTTCCTGCTGCATGTACGGGCGCAGCACGTTGATCAGGTGCTGGCTGGGCTCGCTCGAAGTAAGGAGCGGCGTTCCCGAGCGCTCGGCGGCCGCGACGAGCATCGCCGGGGCCTTGAGGCCGTCGCCCACGATCACGCAGATGGTTTCGCCGCCGACGATGCGAGCGGCGGTTTGCTCGCGAGACGGCGCGTCGAGCTTCTCGAGGTAGTCGACTTCGCGCGGCCCGAGGACCTGCGCCAGCAGGGTGTGGATGAGGTTCAGGTGCCCGATGAGGCCGACGCCGGGCCGGTGCAGCATCTCGCCGGTGAATTCGCGCCCCGCACCCGCGGTGCCGCCGGCCCACGCGAGCCCGAGGCGCTCGCGCCGCTCGTCAAAGAGCTGCTGTACGCTGAGCTGGGGCATAGGGCGACCACTCGGTGATCAACCGGTGGGCCGCCTGGATGTCCGCCGTGGTGGCGAGTGCTTCGCGAAGCTCGGGGTCGCTGAACATCTGCGCGAGCTCGGAGAGCAGCTCCAGGTGCGCTTCGGTGGCGTGCTCCGGGACGAGCATCGCGAAGACGAGATTCACCGGCTGGCCGTCGGGAGATTCGAACGCGATGGGGGTCGCGGTTCGCACGAACGCGCACACCGGCTCCTTCAGCATCTTGATGCGCCCGTGGGGAATCGCCACTCCGTAGCCCAGTCCGGTCGAGCCCAGCTTCTCGCGATCAAAGAGGCTGTCGAAGACCCGCGCGCGCGGAATCTGCCGCGAGTTCTCGAAGGTGAGGCCGATCTGCTCGAACAGGCGCTTCTTGCTGCTCACGTCCAGGTCGAGCAGGACGTGGTTCAAGGGCAGGAGGCGCGAGACGAGATTCATGCGGTCGGCATTCTATGCCAATGGCTAGTTGGGCGTAATGCGCTTGATGCCGGGCCCATGGCGCGGCTGGAAGCGCTCCTTGTGCTTGAGGATCTGGCGGTCGAGCTTGTCGGTGAGGCTGTCGATGGCCGCGTACATGTCGGCGTCGTTCGCCTCGACATGGATGTCCTTGCCCGAGAGGTGGCAGTTCACCTCGATCTTCCGGTCGAGCTTCTCCACCGTCATGATGACGTTCACGTCGATCACGTGGTCGAAATGGCGGTTGATGCGCTCCAGCTTCGCCACGACGTAGTCGCGAATCGCGGCGGTGATCTCGACGTGGTGGCCGGTGAGGTGCAGGTTCATCGGGGCTCCTTATCTCTCAGCTTGACGGTGCTTCGCAACCACGGCTCAGATCGACTTGCGCAGATTGGCGGGCTGGATGTGCAAGGCCTCCCTGTACTTGGCTACGGTCCGGCGCGCCACCTGGATGCCTTGCTGGGCGAGAATGTCCGAGATGCGATGATCCGAGAGCGGCTTGCGGCCGTCTTCCGCCGCCACCAGCTGCTTGATCAAAGCACGGATGGCGGTGGCCGAACAGGCCCCGCCCGTGTCAGTTGAAACGTGGCTGCCGAAGAAGTACTTCAGCTCGAAGATGCCGCGCGGGGTGAGCATGTACTTCTGCGTGGTGACGCGCGAGATGGTCGACTCGTGCAGGCCCACCGCCTCGGCGATCTCGCGCAGCACGAGCGGGCGCATCGCGACTTCCCCGTGCTCGAAGAAGTTCTTCTGCCGGTCGACGATCGCCTGGGTCACGCGCAGGATCGTGTCGAAGCGCTGCTGCACGTTCTTGATGAGCCAGCGCGCTTCCTGCAGCTGCCCGGCGAGGTGCTTGCCGCCGTTCTCGCGCGAGGCCTGGAGAATGTCGGCGTACATCTTGTTGATGCGAAGCCGCGGCATCGCGTCGCGGTTCAACGCCGCGATCCAGCGCCCGCCCGCCTTGCGCACCACCACGTCGGGGACGACGTAGCGCACGTCTCCCTGTCCGAAGGCCCTCCCCGGCTTCGGGTCGAGGGTGAGGACCAGGGCGCGCGCCTCGCGCAGGTCGTCCTCGCTCACCGCGAGGAGGCGCTTCAAGCGATTGAAGTCGCGCGCGGCGAGCACGTCGAGGTGCTTGGTGACGAGCGCGATCGCGGTGTCGCGATGCGGGGTCGATTCGGGAAGCGCTCTTAGCTGCAGCTCGAGGCATTCGGCCACGTCGCGCGCGCCCACGCCCGTGGGCTCGAGGTTCTGCACGTGGCGCAGCACCGTCGAGACCTCCTCGACTTCGACGTCGGGGATCGTCGAGGCGGTCGAGTCGCGCAGCTCTTCGAGGCCGGGCTTGAGGTAGCCGTCCTCGTCGAGGTGGCCGACGATCATCTCGGCGATGCGCTTGTCGCGCGGCGTGAGGCCGGTGAGGGAAAGCTGCTGCTGCAGGTGCTCCTGCAGCGTGGGCTCGTGCGCGGCGAACTGCGTGAGGTCGTCGCGATCATCGTCGTCGCGCCGCGATCCCCCGGTCGGGCTGTGCTCGTCGCCGAAGCCGTGCTCGTCGGCGAAATTGGGCGCCTCCTCGCGGCTATCCTCGCGGCGCGTCTCCTCGCGGGTCTGCTCCTGGCGCAGCGTTTCGCCTTCGGGCTGCGTGCCGTTCGCGGGAGGGGCGGCGCCGGTCTCGTCGGGCGGGCCCAGGTCGGATCTCTCGAGGAGCGGGTTTTCCGCCAGGTAGCGCTCCAGCTCCTGGTTGAGCTCGACCGTCGACAGCTGCAGCAGCCGGATGGACTGTTGCAGCTGCGGAGTGAGGGTGAGGTGTTGCGATAGCTTGAGCTGGAGGCTGTGCTTCATGTCGAGGCTTTCCCGGAGAAACCGACAATCCGCTAGAGGCGGAAGTTCTCCCCGAGATACACCTTTCGGACCGCCTCATTATAGATGATCTCCTCGGGCCTCCCGAAGGCGAGCACCGCGCCCTGGTTGATGATGTAGGCGTGGTCGCAGATGCCGAGCGTCTCGCGCACGTTGTGGTCGGTGATGAGAACGCCGATGCCGCGTTCCTTGAGGAAG
>JBGOST010000050.1:0-8935 GCA_041476125.1 Usitatibacter sp.
CTCCGGTGCGAAGGCGGATTGACAAGCGGGTGCTGCGTCGGTGACGTGGTAATCTGGGACAGTGCTTCGCTGCCGCACTCGGCGACGCTGACCGATCCGGGTGATGCGCGCACGCTCGTGCGCATCGCCGCCAAGGAGAAGAGGAGGCAACCATGATACGCAGACAGGTTCTGGCGTGGGCGGCCGCGGCCATGACGGCGGTCCTCGCGGCGAGCGCGATCGCGCAGACCATCACCTTGCACGGCGCGGTGCAGTTCAACGACGACCATGCCTTCAACAAGTCGCTCCTGAAATTCGAGGAGCTGGTGAAGAAGTACTACGGCAAGCCGATCGTCTTCGTGCTCCATCGCAACAGCGAGCTCGGGCTGGAGAAGGACTATTTCGCCTACATGAACCAGGGCAAGGGCGTGGACTACGGCATCGTGTCGCCCGCGCACATGTCCACGTTCTCGAAGGCGGCGCCTTTCATCGATGCGCCCTTCCTGTTCCGCGACCTCGACCACTGGAACAAGGTACTCGACGCGGACCTCCTGAAGCCGATCGCCGACGAGATCGCGCAGAAGGCCGACGTGATGCTGATCGGCTACGCGGGCGGCGGCACGCGCAACATCTTCGTCAACAAGCCGGTGCGCAACCTCGCCGAGATGAAGAACCTCAAGGTGCGCGTGCAGGGCGCGCCGATCTGGAGCCGCACCTTCGCCGCGATCGGCATGTCGCCCACGGTGATCGCGTACAACGAGGTGTACAACGCCATCCAGAACGGCGTGATCTCCGCCGGCGAGAACGAGGCCGCCGGCGTGGAGTCGATGAAGTTCTACGAGGTCGGACCGAACCTTTCCATGACCGAGCACGCGATCACGATCCGGCCGATCTGCTTTTCTGGGAAGACTTTCCGCGGCCTGCCCGCGGACCTGAAAGCGGCGATCATCCGCGCGGGAAAGGAGGCGGGCGCCTATGGCCGCCAGGTCGAATCCTCCGAAGACACGGCCAAGCTGGTGGCGCTGGAAAAGGCCGGCAAGCTGAAGCGCATCACCTTCACCGACCGCGCGCAGATGAAGAAGCTGGTGGACCCTGTGATGGAGGCGTACGCGAAGGAGATCGGCGCCGAGAGCATCTTCGCCGCGATCAACAACACGAAGTAGATTGAAAAAGTAGCTTGAAGAAGCTACTCGACGGCTACCATCGGCTGCTCACGTGGCTGATGGCGGCCACCGTGGCGATCCTGATCGTCCCGGTCACGCTGCAGATCGTCTCGCGCTACACCGCGCTCATCCCGGCGTGGATCTGGACCGAGGAGTTGTCGCGCTTCCTCTTCATCTGGATGATCATGCTGGGCGCCATGATCGGGGTGCGCGAGGGGTCGCACTTCGTGGTCGACGTCCTGCCGGATCTTCCGCCGCGGGCCAACGCGATCCTGGAGCTGGCCGCCAGTTTCTTCGTCCTGGTGTTCGCGCTGGTGTTCGTCTGGTGGGGCATCCAGTTCGTGCGCTTCGGCTGGGACCAGACTTCCGAGCTCGCCGAGCTGCCCATGGCGTACATCTTCATGGCGTGGCCCGTGGCGGGCGTGACCTGGGTGATCTTCCTCGGTGAGGTCTTCGTCGCGGGTTTGCGCGTGCTGGCGGGGAAAACCGCCCGATGATGTCCGCGGCGCTCACCCCGGGCACGGCGGCGATCGTCCTGTTCGGCACCTTCCTCGTGCTCATCATCCTGCGGGTGCCGGTGGCGTTCGCCCTCGGCCTCGCGTGCCTGCCGAGCCTCGTCATCGAGTCGCGCCTGTCGCCGATGATGCTCTTCAACGAGACCTTCAAGGCGTACAACTCGTTCATCCTGCTCGCGGTGCCGTTCTATTTGCTGACCGCCAACCTGATGAACGTGGGGGGAGTCACCGACCGGCTGGTGCGGCTGTCGCGCTCGATGGTGGGCCACTTCCCGGGAGCGCTCGCGCAGATCAACGTGGTGCTCTCGGTGTTCTTCGCGGGAATCTCGGGCTCCTCGACGGCGGACGCGGCGAGCCAGAGCAGGATCTTCATCGAGGCGCAGGTGAAGGAGGGCTACGGCCTGTCGTTCTCCATCCCGATCACCGCGGTCTCGGCGGTGCTGGCGGTGATCATCCCGCCGTCGATCCTGATGATCGTGTGGGGAGGGGTGATCTCGACCTCGATCGGGGCGATGTACCTCGCGGGTTTCGTCCCGGGCCTGCTGATCGCCGCCGCGCAGATGGCGACGGTGCACGTGTACGCGAAGATCTACGACTATCCGGTCTATCCGCGCGCGACGCTGAAGGAGTTCTTCTATTCGACCTGGATTTCGCTGCCGGCGTTGCTCACCGCTTTCATCATCGTCGGCGGCGTGCTGCTGGGCTGGTTCACGCCCACGGAGTCCGCGTGCGTGGCCGTGCTCTACACGGGGGTGCTGTCGATCTTCGTATACCGCGAGCTCAACCTGAAGCAGATCTACACCGCGCTCACCGATACGGGCCGGCTTGCCGCGGTGGCATTGTTTTGCGTGGGCACCGCCTCGGCCTTCGGTTGGCTCCTCGCCTACTACCAGATCCCACGCGCGCTCCTCGAGAACGTCTCCACCTGGGGAATGGGAATCACCCAGGCGGGATTCTTCATCGCCTTCGTGTTCCTCGTGGTCGGCTGCTTTCTCGACGCGATACCGGCCATCATCATCTTCGGCACGATCCTGCAGCCGCTCGTCGCCTCGGTCGGCATGCATCCCATCCACTTCGCCATCATCGGCATCGTCTCGCTGGCCTTCGGCCTGGTGACCCCGCCCTACGGGTTGTGCCTGATGATCGCCTGCTCGGTGGCCAAGGTGCCGGTCAAGTTCGCGTTGAAGGACACCCTGATCATGCTGGTACCGATGCTGCTCATGCTCGCCGCGATCATCGTCTGGCCGGAGATTCCGCTGATCCTGCCGAAGCTCATCGCCCCGGAGCTGCTCAAATGAAAACCGGGGACAGACCCCGTTTTTTCCTGAGATGACGGACATGGACGAAAAACGGGGTCTGTCCCCGGTTTTCAGCCTCTCGGGGCGAAACGCCCTCGTCATCGGCGGCACCAGCGGCATCGGCAAGGCGATCGCCGCGGGATTCGCGCAATCCGGCGCCCGCGTGATCGTCGCCGGGCGTGACGCCGGAAAGCTCGAGCTCGCGGTCGCGGAGTTGAAATCCCTGGGCGAGGTCCACGGCTACCGCGCCGACGTGAGCGACATCGCCGGGCTTCGCAAGCTTGTCGGTGAAGTGCTCGCCGGCCACCATCGCATCGACATCCTGGTCAATTCCCAGGGCATGACCACCCTCAAGCCCGCGGAAGAATTCACCCTGGCGGATTGGGACGAAGTCATCGGCACCGACCTGAAGAGCGTGTTCTTCGCGTGCACCGAGGTGGGACGCCACATGCTCGCGCAGGGAAGCGGGAACATCATCAATATCGCCTCGCTCGCCTCGTATCGCGGCTGGCCGCGCAGCGCGCTCTATGGAATCAGCAAGGCGGGCGTGGTGAGCCTGACCGAAACGCTCGCCGCGGAATGGGCCGGGCGCGGCGTGCGCGTGAACGCGATCGCCCCGGGGTTCGTGATGACGGACCTGAACCGCGACAAGATGTCGGCCGAGCGCAAGGCGCTTGCCCTTGCGCGCACGCCGATGGGACGCTTCGGCGAAACCGGCGACCTCGCCGGCGCGGCGATCTTCCTCGCATCGCCGGCGTCGGATTACGTCACCGGCGAGACGATTCGCGTCGACGGCGGGTTCCTCGCCACGGGGCTGTAGCTTTCGTCTATATTGTTCGCACATAACTAGCAGGGGGAGCCGAGACCATGGGCATCGGGGGCTGGATCTTCATCGCGGTCGTGGTGGCACTCGTCATTTGGGCCATCTCGATCTACAACGGGCTCGTGGCGCTGCGCAACCGCTTCAAGAACGCTTTCGCGCAGATCGACGTGCAGCTGAAGCGCCGCTACGACCTCATCCCGAATCTGGTCGAGACCGCCAAGGGCTACATCAAGCACGAACGCGAGACGCTCGAGGCGGTGATCAAGGCGCGCAACGTCGCGGTGGGCGCGGCGCAGGCCGCGGGCGCCAGCCCCGGGAACCCGGGCGCGATGCAGGCGCTGGGACAGGCGGAGGGCGCGCTCACCGGAGTGCTCGGCCGGATGTTCGCGCTCGCCGAGTCCTATCCGGACCTGAAGGCGAACCAGAACATGCTGGCGCTGCAGGAGGAGCTCTCCAGCACCGAGAACAAGGTGTCGTTCGCGCGCCAGGCGTTCAACGATTCGGTGATGGAATACAACACCAAGCGCGAATCGTTTCCCGACACCATCTTCGCCGGCATGCTGGGTTTCGGGCCCGCCGAGCTGCTGCAGGCGACCGAGTCCGCCGAAGAGCGCAAGGCGCCGCAGGTCAAGTTCTAGCGCTGGAGCGGCCGAGGCTGCGGCCATGAACTTCTTCGAGAGCCAGCACCTGGCGCGCCGCAACACGCGCATCATGGTCGTGCTGTTCGTTCTCGCGGTCGTGGCCATCATCATGGCGATCGACCTGGTGGCGGCCGTGGCGTGGATCTGGAGCCACGCCGGCGATCCGTGGCCACGTGGATCTCCCGCGCCGGGCCTCAGGTCCGTGCCCGCCGGCGTGTACGTCACCGGAGCGCTGCTCACGGGAATCGCGATCCTGCTCGTGAGCCTGTGGGAGGTCCTCAAGCTGCGCGCGGGCGGCGGCGCCGCGGTAGCGCGCATGGTGGATGCGCGCCGCGTGGCGCCGAACACGAGCGACCCGCTCGAGCGGCGCCTGCTCAACGTGGTCGAGGAGATGGCGATCGCCGCGGGCACGCGGGTGCCGGCGGTCTACATCATGGACCAGGAGCTCGGCATCAACGCCTTCGCCGCCGGCTACGACATCTCCAACACCATCGTCGCGGTGACGCGCGGCACGCTCGAGACGCTGAACCGCGACGAGCTGCAGGGCGTGATCGGGCACGAGTTCAGCCACATCGTGAACGGCGACATGTCGCTCAATATCCGCATGATCGGCGTGCTCGCCGGCATCGTCTTCCTCGGCGCGGTCGGCGGCTTCATCCTGCGCAATACCGGCAGGAGCAGGGAAAAGGAGGCGGGCGCGATCTTCGTGATCGGCCTGGGCCTGTTCGTGATCGGCTACGTCGGGTTGTTCTTCGCACGTCTCATCAAGGCCTCGGTGTCGCGGGAGCGCGAATACCTCGCGGATGCCGCGAGCGTGCAGTACACGCGCAACCCCGACGGCCTCGCGGGCGCGCTGGACCAGATCCGCGCCTCGGGCCGCGACTCGCTCATCGGCAATCGCCACGCCGAGGACGTCTCGCACCTGTTCTTCGGCCAGGGCGTCAGCATGAGGCTGGGGAGCTTGTTCGCTACCCACCCGCCGCTCGACGATCGCATCCGGCGCGTGAACCCGCGTTTCCAGCCGCAGGGCTATCGCGGCGCGCGGCCCAAGGCATCCGATGTGATGCCCGACGTTTCGGCGGCCGCCGTGGGCTTCGTGGGCGCCGCCTCGGGCGAATCGGAACAAGGGGATTCGCGCGCGGGCGACAGCGGCCAGGCGTGGGGCCGCTCGCCGCGTGAGAGCGCGGCACTCGTCGGGACCGTGGATGACAAGAAGGTCGACATGGCGAAGCGGATCCTCGCGGCGATCCCGGCGGGCGTTCGCGAGCGGGTTCGCGAGCCCGATGGCGCCTGCGCCACGCTGGTGGCGCTCCTGCTCGCGCAGAACGACGCCGTGATGGAAGAGCAGCTCACGGCGGCGAAGACGGCTGGAGTGGCGGAGCTGGGGCGCGCCGCGGCGGTCCTCGCGCGGGAGATGCGCGGCATCGGGCCCGCCTACTTCCTGCCGGTGATCGATCTGGCACTCCCGGCGTTGAAGCTCGCGAGCGCGGAGAGCCAGGCCAACCTGCTCACGGGGCTGCAGGCGGTGATCCACGCGGATCGCCGCGTATCGATGTTCGAGTTCGTGCTCTTTACCCTGGTGCGCTCGCAGTTCTCGCCACGCACCGGGCATGCCGCCCCGAAGTACAAGTCGATCGCGGAGGTGCGCGCCGAGGTGCAGTTCCTGCTCTCGCTCGTCGCCTACGCCGGGGTGCATCGCGGCCCACAGGCCGACCAGGAATTCGAGGCGGCATTCCGCGCGGGCGCCAAGGAGGCGGGAATCGTGGACGCGACCCCCGTCGGGCGCGGCGCGGTGGGGCTGGATGACGCGGGCGAAGTGCTCGGGAAGCTGCGCGAGCTCGCTCCGCTCCCGAAGGCGGTGCTGGTGAAGGGGCTGTTCGCGGCGGTCACCGCCGACGGATCGATTCGCGTGATCGAGGCGGCGCTGATGCGCACGATCGGCGCGGTGCTCGACTGTCCGCTGCCCCCGCTCCTCGAGGATCTCGATCCCGAGACCCTCGAGGCCTGAGCCGGGCTACTTCACGACTTTCGCGTCGGCGTCGCGGTGCTCGATCGCTCCGAGATCGAGCCTGGCGAGCTCCGGCTCGATCTTGCCGCGGTCTCCCACGGCCACGACCACGAGGCTTTCCGGCGGGATGTATTTCTTCGCCGCGGCCTGCATCGCCGCGGGAGTGACCGCGCCCAGGCGCGCGGGCAGCTTGCCGAAATAGTCGAGTCCCAGGTCGTAGATGAAGAGGTCGCGGAAGCCGGCCACCGTGCTGGCGCCCGTCTCGAATTCCCCCGGCAGCGATCGCACCTGTGAATCGCGGGCGCGTGCAGCCTCCCCGGCGCCGGCCGGCTTGTCGCGCATGCCCTTTACCTCCTTGAAGATCTCGCGCACGCCGGGCGCGGTGACGTCGGTGCGAAGGCTGGTGCGCACGACGAAGGCCCCGGTGCTGCGCCGCATCTGGAATCCCGAATTCGCGCCGTAGGTGTAGCCCTTGTCCTCGCGCAGGTTGTTGCTGATGCGGCTTGAGAAGAGCCCGCCGAGCGCGGCGTTCATCACCGCGATCTGCGGGTACTCGGGCGTGGTGCGCGGCGGGCCGAGGCGGGCGACGCGCGTGGCGGTCTGCGGCGCGTCGGGCTTGTCGACGATCACCAGCCGCGCCTTCGTCGTCGCGGGCGGGGTCGATACCAGGGCCGGCAGCGATCCCGGCTGCCAGGCGCCGAAGTATTTCTCGGCGAGCGCCTTCAGCTCTTCGGCGCCGATGTTTCCGGAGACGATGAGGGCGGCGTTGCCGGGAACGTAGTGCTGCTTCCAGAACTGCTGCAGGTCCTCGCGCGTGGTTGCCTTCACCGACTCCTCGGTGCCGATCGAAAGGTAGCCGAACGGGTGCCGCTCGCCGTAGAGGGCCGCCGCGGTGATGCGTTCCACGAGGGCATTGGGGTCTTCGCGTATTTGCACGAGAGAGGCGAGGCGGCTCGCCTTGCGCCGCTCGATTTCCTCGGGCGGCAGCGACGGATTGAGCGCCACGTCGGCGAGAATCTCGAGGGTGGCGGCGAAATTCTTCTTCAATGCCGACACCGCCACGAACGAAGCATCCGCGTTGGAGCTCGTCTCGATGGTGGTGCCGAGCTGCGCGATGTCGTCGGCGAGCTGCGTCGAGGAGCGCGTGGTGGTGCCCTCGTCGATCATGTCCGCGGTGAAGCTCGCCAGCCCCGGCTTGGCGAGGGGATTGGCCTCGGTGCCGCTCTTGATCACCAGGTTCGCCGCGACCACGGGCAGCCCCGGGCGCTCGTGGTGGATCACGGTGAGCCCGTTGGCGAGCTTGAAGGAGTGCGGCACCGGCAGCGAGAGCTTGCCCCCCTTGCCGCCGCGCGGCTGGCGCTTGCGCCAATCCTCGTCGGCGTTCACCGCTTCCGTGTCGCCGGCCGATCGGGCCTGCGCCGCGGGGGGCGTGGGCACTTCGGGTCCCAGGTCCTGCTTGCCCGCGACGGCGTATACGACCACGCGCGACTCGTTCTTCAGCTGGCCTGCCGCAACTTTGCGCACCGCCTCGGCGGTGAGGTTGCGATAGCGATCGATGTCGCGGTTCAAATACCCGGGGTCGCCGAGGTAATGGTTGTAGCGGTTCATCTGATCGGCGAGGCCGAAGCCGCCCAGCTTCTCGGCGCGCTGGATCTTGACGGTCTCGATGGTGTTGATCGCGCGCGAAAGCTCCTTCGCGTCGGGCCCGTCGCGGCGGAATTTCTCGAGCTCGGCGTCGATCGCCGCCTCGATCTGCCTCGCGGTGTGGCCGGGGCGAGCGGTCACGGTGATCGAAAAGACCGAGGCGACTTGCAGGGATCCCTGCGTGGCGTCGATGTCCTGCGCGATCTGCTGCTCGTAGACGAGCTTCTTGTAGAGC
This sequence comes from Usitatibacter sp., assembly GCA_041476125.1. GTDB lineage: Bacteria > Pseudomonadota > Gammaproteobacteria > Burkholderiales > Usitatibacteraceae > Usitatibacter. The sequence continues at coordinate 8,307 of JBGOST010000050.1, forward strand.
CGGCTCGACTTGCCGCCGCCGAGGACCTGCGCGACCACGTCGAGCTCGGCGTCACCCGCCTTGAAAGCGGGCGAAGTGAGCCATCCCATGTAGACGCGCGGCAGCTCGATGCGGTCCTCGACCACGACCTTGCGCTCGGCTGTGATGGGTGGGGTCACCACGTTGACGGGCGGCACATCGGGCCCGCGCTTCAACGTTCCGAAGTAACGCGCCACCAACTGCTTCGCTTTCGCCTTGTCGATGTCGCCGGCGATGACGAGGCTCGCGTTGTTCGGGGAGTAGTACGACTTGAAGAACCGCTTCACGTCGTCCAGCCGCGCGGCCTGGATGTCGGCGTGCGATCCCATCACGCTCGCGTAATAGGGATGGGCCTTCGGGAAGAGGTTGTGATAGAGCGCTTCCTCCACGATGCCGTAGGGACGGTTCTCGATGCTCTGGCGCCGCTCGTTGCGCACCACGTCCTGCTGGTTGGCGAGTGCGGTCTGGTTGACGACGTCCAACAGATAACCCATGCGGTCGGCCTGGATCCAGAGCCCCAGCTCGAGCTCCGCGGCGGGCCACGTGTCGAAGTAGTTGGTGCGGTCGAAGTCGGTGGAGCCGTTCACGAAGGAGGAGCCGGCCGCTTCGAG